>CAJWWA010000172.1 GCA_913048495.1 uncultured Halieaceae bacterium | reverse complement strand
CCCGGCATCCTGCGCTACGCGCACGCGCGGGCGCAGAGCCTCCGCGTGCCGGTACACTTCCGGCAGATGGACGCGACGGCCATGGACTTCGAGGACGAGAGTTTCGACGTGGTCTTCTCATCCATGTTCCTGCACGAGCTGCCCCTGAAGGACATCCGCGCCTACTTCCGCGAGGCCTACCGCGTGCTCAAGCCCGGCGGCCTGCTCTGGACCATGGAGCTGCCGCCCAACGCGAAGATGGGCCCCTGGGAGAGCTTCTATCTCGACTGGGACAGCTTCTACAACAACGAACCTTTCTACAAGACGTTCCGCGACCAGGACTACCCGGCGCTCATCGCCGCCGCCGGCTTCGGCGAAGACGCCTTCCTCGAAGCCACCCTGCCCCGCTACAGCTTCGTCGGTGAGGAGGCCTTCGCCGCCGACATCGGGGCCCCCACGACCTTCGACAGCCAGACCGGACGCATGGACCCGAAGGGCACGCGCTGGTACGGCTTCGGCGCGTTCAAGCCGGCGCAGGCATAGTGAGTACAGCAGACAGCGACAAGGCACGGGAAGGAGACAGGCAATGAGTGAACTGCCCAGGAAAGCACGCGGCCGCCGCAACCAGTTCTTCGCAGCGGACGGTGTCGATGAACTGATCAGCATGGTGCTGGAACTCGCCGCCGACGTGTCGGCCCTGCGCGAGCGCCAGTACATCCTGGAACAGGTGCTCTCGGCCAACGGTATCGCCGCCGGCGAAGCCATCGAGGCCTGGGAGCCGACGGAGGCGGATCGCGAGGCCCTGGCCGCGGGCCGGGAGCGCATGCTCTCGGGGCTCCTGCGCAACCTGCAGGCCCCGCGCGGCACCGAAGTCAGCGAAGCGGCGGCAGCCGCCGAGGAAGAGCCCCGGGAAAACGCCGCCTGATGCGCGCAGCGGCTCGACGGGCGCCGCGATGAGCGAGCAGCCCTACCCCACCCTGTTCAGCCCCTGCGAACTCGGCGGTGTCCCGCTCAGGAATCGCCTGGCCCACGCCTCGATCGTCACGCGTTTCGTCAAGGACGGCGAGGCCACCGAGGCACTGCTCAACTACTACCGAAGCCGGGCCCGCGGCGGTACCGGCCTGATCGTCACCGAGCCCATCGCCATGACTGCCTGGAACCGGGTGCCGACGCGGCTGCGCGCCTGGGACGACGGCGCGCTCGACTCGTTGCAGCGCTGCGCAGACGTTGTCGAAAACGAAGGCACGCGGCTGCTCGGCCAGGTCCAGGACAGCGGCCGCGGCCGCCACGCGGTGGGACGCAACGACGGCGCCGTCGGCGCCTCGGCCCTGCCCGACGACCTGAGCTGGACCGTGCCCCGCGTGCTCTCCGTGGACGATATCCGCCGCATGATCGACGACTGGGCCGACGGCTGCCGGCGCCTCAAGGCCGCGGGCTTCAGCGGCGTGGAGATCTCCGCCGGCCACGGGCACCTCTTCCACCAGTTCCTGTCGCCCTGGTCCAACCGGCGCGAGGACGCCTACGGCGGCGACCTCGAGGGCCGCACCCGGTTCCTGCGGGAGCTGGTCGAGGCCATCCGCGCAGCCTGCGGCCGGCCCTTCATCATCGGCCTGAAGCTGCCGGGAGACGACGGTGTGCCGGGCAGCATCGACCTCGCCGGCGCCCACGCCATCAGCGCGCGCCTCGCGCAGGAGGCGGACCGCTTCGACTACTGGACCTGGGCTTGGGGGGCGCACGCGAACAGCCTGTACCGGCACCTGCCCGACGCCCACGGCGAGCGGCACCCCTACCTCGACGCCATCCGCGAGCTGCGCCAGGCCGCGCCGGCGATGGCCAGCGGCGCTATCGGCTACCTTACCGATCCCAACGAATGCGAGACCGCCCTCAGCGACGGCACGGCGGACCTCGTCTTCCTCGGCCGTCCGCTGATTACCGACCCCGCCTTCGGTCGCAAGGCGGAGAGCGGCCGCGAGGCATCAATCCGCTACTGCGTTTCCTGCAACACCTGCTGGCGCACGATCATCGAGGGCACCCGCCTCGAGTGCGACAACAACCCCCGCGTCGGCAGCGCCGACGAGGACGACTGGCAGCCGGTGCAGGTCCGGCGCCCGCGCCACGTCGTGGTGGTCGGCGGCGGCATCGCCGGCCTGGAGGCCGCGCACACGGCGGCGCGGCGCGGGCACCGGGTCACCCTGGTCGGCGCCTCGGAGGAGCCCGGCGGCAAGACCCGCCTGCACGCCGAGCTGCCCGGCGGCGAAAACCTGAGCTCCATCTACGATTACCAGTACCTCGCCGGGCGCCGCGCCGGCGTGGACTATCGCCTCGGCGAGGCTGCGACTGCGGACAGCGTGCTCGCCCTCGCGCCCGACGCGGTGTTGCTGGCAACGGGCGCGACGGCCGCACCGCCGGCGTGGGTCCCGGCGGAATACCTCGAGATCGGTGCGGTGCCCGATGCCCGCGCCATGGCCCGGGACATGCTCGGCCGCAGCGGCCGGGAGCCGGGCCGGGTCGTGCTCTTCGACCAGGACCACACCGAGATGACCTACGCGCTGGCGGAGCTGCTCACGGCGCGTTTCGAGGCCGTCAGCATCGTCACGCCGCGGGAGCGCATCGCCAGCGATGTCTCGCTGATCAATCGCCAGGGCATCTACCAGCGCCTTTATGCGCGCGGGGTGCAGCTGGTCACCAGCTGCACCCCGCGGGACCTGGACGCGCTCGAGGAGGCTGCCCTGGACGTCGTCAATGTCTACAGCGGTGCGGTGACCCGCCTGCCGGACGTGGTGGCGGTGACCTATGCCACCTCCCGCGTGCCGGACAATGTGCTCGCCGCGCCACTGGCAGCGGCGGGCATCGAGGTCATCCCCATCGGCGACTGCCGGGCGCCGCGCACGGTGCTGGCGGCCACCCGCGAGGGCTACGAGGTGGCGCTGGCGCTCTGAACGCCCGGGTCGCGGTCGGCGTCTAGGAAAGCGAGCAGCTCCGCGGCGACCGCCTCCGGCCAGAGCTCGAGAAAGCCGTTGCCCCAGTCGGGATAGTCCCGGCGCTCGCCGTTCGCCAGCAGCGCGTCGACGCGGCGCGTCTGGCTCACCAGGTCGTCGTTGATGTTCATCACCAGCAGCGGATGGGAAAGCGCGGCGAGCTCGCGCGCGTACGCCGCCGTGTGGTCGAAGGCGGCGCGGTGGCCCTCCTCGTAATCCTCGCCGGCGCGCAGGTTGTCCGCCAGCGAGGCGGCGGCCATGGGCAGCGTCATACCCGGGCCGCGGAAGCGGAGGATCCGCTCCCACATGATGCGGAAGCGGGTGCCCGCCTCGTCCAGCGGCAGCGGCGCGAAGAACGCGTGCAGTTCCGCCACCTCTTCCGGCGTGAACAGCGGCGCCGAGATGTTGACCAGGCGCGCGACCTCCCCCGGCCGCTGCCCCGCCGCGGCCACCGCGACCATGGACCCCGTGTGGTAACCCACGAAGTGGACCGGGCGCGGTAGCGCGAGGGCATCGATGACGTCCCAGGTCGCGGCGGCGTAGTCCGCGATGGAGACGCTCCCCGGGTCTGCAGGCGGGTCCGACTCCCCGTAGCCCGGCAGGTCCGGTGCGATGGCCCGCCGGCCGTCGGCCAGCAGCGGCAGCAACCGGGCGAAGCTGCGACCGGACTTGGGCACCATGTGCAGGCAGACGATCGGCGGGCGGTCGCCATCGGCGCCGGCCTCGCGCAGATGCGCCTGGCCCGTGCTGACATCGACGAAACGGCGGCGGACGGTGGGGGACATGATGGACTCCGGCGCTTGCTTGAAAGGCTTATTGATATAACATCATACCTTTTAGCCGGAGCCCTGCCCATGACCGCCCAGGACGCCCTCACGCTGCTCCACCTGCTGCTCTTCTGCTACTGGCTGGGCGGCGACATCGGGGTGTTCTACTCCGCGGGTTTCGTGGTCGACGGCGAGCGCAGCCGCGAGGCGCGGCTCACCGCGGCGAAGATCATGCTCGGCATCGACCTGGTACCGCGGATCTGCATGAGCCTCATGCTCACCGTCGGCGGCCTGCTCTCGGAGTACGCGGGCATCAGCCACCCGCCCTGGCAGCTCGCCGGGATCATCCTCCTCGGGCCGCTCTGGCTGGGGATGGTGCTCGTGCTGCACTTCGCCCACGGCGCCGCGTTCATTCCCCTGCTGACCCGGGTGGACTTCCTGTTCCGCTGGCTGGTGATCGCCGGGATCATTGCTTCCACCGCCTGGTCCACGGTCACCGGGCGGCTCGCCGAGGCGCCCTGGCTCGCGGGCAAGCTGCTGGCCTTCGCCTTCCTCGTCTTCTGCGGGCTGATGATCCGCGTGCAGTTCAAGGGCTTCGCCACCGCCTACGGCAAACTCGCCGCCGGCACGCAGACGGCCGCCGACGACGCCGCCATGGCGGCGAGCCTGGCCCGGGTCCGGCCCTGGGTGGTCACCATCTGGGTGGTGCTGCTGCTGGAGGCGTTCCTCGGCGTGGTCCAGCCCGGCTAGGCGAGCTTCACCAGCGCCTTGCCGATGTTTTCACCGCGCATGAGTCGGCAGAACGCCGCCGGCGCCGCCGCGATACCCTCGGCCACGTCTTCCCGCACCCGCAGCGCGCCGCTCTCGACCAGCGGCACCAGCTCGTCGAGGCAGGCCTCGCGCCGGTCCTCGTAGTCGTAGACCACCAGGCCGGTCACGGTTGCCCGGGCGCGGATCCAGTCCCCCGGCGGCGGCCCCGGGCGGCGACTGCTGCTGTTGTACTCGGCCATGAGGCCGCAGAGCACCACCCGCGCACCGACGGCGAGCCGCGCGGAGGCGAGGTCGAGCAGTTCCCCGCCGACCAGGTCGAAATAGATATCGATGCCATCGGGACAGAGCGCATCCAGCCGGGCCGCCACATCCTCGCTGCGCCGGTTGATGCAGGCGGCGTAACCCAGCTCGGCGACCGCGTAGGCACACTTCTCGTCGCTGCCCGCGATGCCGATGACGCGACAGCCGCGGGCCCTGCCCAGCTGCCCGACGACTGATCCCACGGCCCCGGTCGCCGCCGCGACCAGCAGGACATCGCCCGGCGCCGGGACCGCCTGGCAGCAAAGCCCCGCCCAGGCCGTGAGCCCGGGCATACCGAGGGCGGACAGGGCCAGGGAGGGCGGCTGGATGCGGTCGGGTACCGGTGCCAGCGCCTCGCCGTCGAGCACCGCCCATTCCTGCCAGCCACCGAAACCGCGCACCCGCGCGCCGGCGGCGAAGGCCGGGTGCTTCGAGGTCACGACCTCGGCCACCGTTTCACCGCGCATCAGGTCCCCGGGCTGGATGGCGCCGGAGAGGTGACGGCCGGCGAGCTGGCTGCGCATGTAGGGGTCGAGCGAGAGGTAGCGGTTGCGCACCAGCACCTCGCCGGGGCCCGGCGCGAGCCGGGGCACCTCGGCAAGGCGGAAATCCGTCTCCACGGGCACGCCCTCCGGGGTCGCCGCCAGCAGCACCTGTCGATTCATGGTCATGACTCCGTCTCCGCAAGCAGCGCATCGACCGTGCCGCCGAGCGCCTCGTAGCGCGCCGGGAAGCCCGGACCGGCATGAACCATGGTCACGTTGGCGGGCAGCGCGACGTCATCGAGCCGGTCGCTCCAGGCGGCCAGGGGCCCATCGGGCCAGCGGATGATGCGGGTGGGTACCTCGAGACCCTGCAGCCGCTCGGGGCGCTCGTTGGCAAAGGCGGCGCGGTAGGCGCGGTCGTAGGCCGGCCCCGCGCGCAGCGTCACCAGGACCGCGGCCTGCGCCGCGGCGGGGTCGGCGGCCGCGGCGCCAGCGGGCGCCGCAGTCCAGGGAAAGCGGAGGCCCGAACGCACGGCGAGGTCCCAGGCCGCGGCCAGGTGGCTGCCGTCCGGCCGCGGGGCGAGGTCCGGGAAATAGTCGGCCAGGAGCGCCTCGCGCTCTGCATCTTCGAACAGGGCCACGTTCTCCAGCACCAGCCCGGCGCAGCGGCCGGGGTGCGCGCGGGCGAACTCGATGGCGAGCTGGGCCCCGGTGGCGGAACCGTAGAACAGCGGTTTGTCCAGCTCCAGTGCCTCCACAAAAGCGAGCAGCGCGGTCACGTAGGGTGCGAGTCCCTCCCCTGCTGCCAGCGCCGGCGGCAGGGGGTCGGAGTCGCCGTAGCCCGGCGTGTCCGGCGCGAGCGCCCGCGCCCGCCGGGCGACGACCGCCGTGGCCGGCGCGAGGAATGCCGAGGACAACGGCGACGGGTGCAGCAGGACCACCGGCGCGCCGGCACCGGCCTCCCGGTAGTGCACCTGCCAGGGCCCGGCATCGCTGTCGAGCGTGGCAAAGGCGCGCAGCGGCTTCACGGCAGGCCGAGAGAGCCCGGGTTGACCCGCCCCTCGGGGTCCACGGCGCGCTTGAGGGCAGCCACCAGCTCGAAGGCCTCGGGTCGCAGCCCGTCCCGGTAGCGGTAGGCCTTGCCCACCTGCAGGTGGACCGCGCCGAGGGAGGACAGCAGCTCGACCAGCTCGGCGCGCAGCGCCGCGACGTGCGCCCGTGCCTCCGGGTTGGCCGGGTGCCGCGGCAGCCGCGCCAGGTGTTTCGGCTCGATGCTGTCCTCGTGCAGCGGATAGAGCTCGTCCGGCCAAAAGAAGACCGGCTCCAGCACGACCGCGTGCGTGGATACCGTCGCCAGCAGGTAACCGGTGCCCACACCGAGCGCGTCGCTGCGCGCCCGGTGTTCCTCGAACAGGGCCTCCACGGCCTCGTACGCCGCCTTGATGCGCGAGTGCGGGAATAGGCCGTGCACCGGCAGCCAGCGCTCCCCTTCCGGCCCGAGCATGCTGTTCAGCGGGCCGAAGGGGTTGGCGCGCGTGATGCGCGGAATCGAGTTCTCGATCTCCCGCCCGCCGTGGCGCTCGCAGACGAGCCGCGCCGCGCGAACACGGTCGGCCACCGCCTCGGGCGTGCGGTCCTCGAAGACCAGCTGTACCGAGTAGTCCACGTCGTCCATGTAGCCGCGGCCGGCGAGGGCCACCCTCGCCCCCTCGCGAAGGCCTCCGACCACCGAGCCCGCCGACTTCATGACGCCCGCCAGGGCTTTCATGTCGGCGGCGAGGCGCTGGCGCTTCATGCGCTGGCGCTGCAGGAACGGGTCGAAGGCAAAGCACTCCATGGGCAGGTTCTGCCGCGACAGCTCGCTCATGGCGGCGATCGTCGCCTCCGCG
>CAJWWA010000171.1 GCA_913048495.1 uncultured Halieaceae bacterium | reverse complement strand
ACCGCCGACAACGCCGCCCGCAACGGCGTAGCGCCGGACGACCTCACCATCGCCCTGCCCGGCGACTACGATACCGGCCCCTGGACGCGCGCCTGCGACCTCGTGGTCGCCAACATCCTCGCCGGCCCGCTCCTCGAGCTGGCGCCGGTGATCACCGGTTTCCTGCGGCCCGGCGGCGTGCTCCTGCTGTCGGGGCTGCTCGCTTCGCAGGTCGATGCGCTCATCGCCGGCTACGCCGGCCGGCTGCCGCTGGCGGTGGCCGGCGAGGAGGCCGGCTGGGTGGTGCTGCGCGGGGTGCTGCCTGCCTCGAAAGCGTGACCGCTGGCGCTTTTTTGAGCGGTCAGGGTTTAACCAGTTGCGGTGCTCGCGTATCATCGCCCGTCCCCTGTCAGACGGCTGACCCATGATCCGCATCGGCGACTACACGCTGGCGAACCGCGTTGCCCTGGCCCCCATGGCCGGCGTCACGGACCTGCCCTTCCGTCGCCTCTGCACCCGCTTCGGCGCCGGCTACGCGGTCGCCGAGATGGTCACCGCCGACCCCTCCCTCCGCGACAGCCGCAAGAGCCGCCTGCGCAGCCGCCACGATGGCGAGGCCGAGCCGCGGGCCGTGCAAATCGTCGGCGGCGACCCGGCCATGCTCGCCGAGGCGGCCCGCTACAACGTCGCCCTCGGCGCCCAGGTCATCGACATCAACATGGGCTGCCCGGCGAAGAAGGTCTGCCGCAAGGCCGCCGGCTCGGCGCTGCTCGCCGACGAGGAGCTGGTGGCAAACATACTTCACGCCGTGGTCGCGGCCGTGGACGTGCCCGTCACCCTGAAGATCCGCACCGGCCCCACGCCCGAGCGTCGCAACGGCGTGACCATCGCGCGCATCGCCGAGGACAAGTTCGCGGTGCTGCTGCCGTCCTGCAGCGAGCACCACGGCCACGACATCGCTGAGCGCATGTGTCGCGATGTGGAAGACTTCGCCATCGACGATGGCCGCGGCGGCGCACTCTATTCCACGCTCAGCATCGGCGTGGTGACCTGGACGCCGGAAGCGCTCCCCGCGGACAACCTCGAGCGCCTGTCGGTGCTGCTGCAGGCCGAGGTGGAAACCGCGCTCGCCCAGTCCGTGCTCGCCGGCGGCAACCGCGTGTCCATCGCCCGCCTCGGCGCCCTGATGGTCTGAACCGCGCGCCGGTCGCAGCCGTGAGGCCGCCGGGCGGCCGTGCTATCATCCCCGCCGCGACGACCGGCCCCGGAGGGATCCCGCGCCGTGCAACTGCTGTTCGTGTTGCTGCTGCTGTTTGCGGCCCTCGCCCTGCTGGTGACGCTGGGCGAGCGCTACGCCCGCCCGCCGAGCCCGGGCCAGCTGGCCCGGCTGCGGCGCTGGCTCCTGCCGCTGGTGGGCGCCCTGCTGGTGCTGTCGCTGGTTGACTACTACTGGGCCTGAGGGCCCGCGCGATGCCGGCCCCGTTGCCCGGGGCCGGCCCGGACAAGGACCTGCCAACATGACCGAACAAAAAGCCACCAACGTGCACTGGCACGAGGGCGATATCGGCCGCGCCGAGCGCAGCGAGCTGCTGGGACACGGCGGCGCCACGATCTGGTTCACCGGCCTCTCGGGCAGCGGCAAGAGCACCGTGGCGGTCGCCCTCGAGGGCGTGCTCCACGAACTGGGTGTGCTCGCCTACCGCCTCGACGGCGACAACGTGCGCCTCGGCATCAACCGCAACCTGGGCTTCAGCGCCGAGGACCGGGCGGAGAACATCCGCCGCGTCGGCGAGGTCGCCAAGCTGTTCGTGGACTGCGGCGCCGTTGCCCTGAGTTCCTTCATCAGCCCCTACGCCGCCGACCGGGACAAGGTCCGCGCCCTGCACGAGGAGGCGGGCCTGCCGTTCATCGAGGTCTTCGTCGACTGCAGCCTCGAGGCCGCCGAGGCGCGCGACCCGAAGGGCCTGTACAAGAAGGCCCGGGCCGGCGAGATCAAGAACTTCACCGGCATCGACGACCCCTACGAGGCCCCGGCGAACCCGGAGCTCCACCTGCGCTCGGACAAGCAGTCGCTGGAGGAAGAGGTGGACGCCATCCTCGCGCTGCTGCGCGAGCGCGGCATCATACCCGCCGCCTGACCGCCAACCGGCCCGTCACATCACCTGCACCCGGCAAGGAGACCGACCATGATCAAGCCCCATGGCTCCCAGGAACTGAACCCGCTGTACGTCGCCGACTCCGCGGCGCGCGCCGCCCTCGCCGAGGAGGCCGAGGGACTGCCGAGCCTGCTGCTCAACTCCGCCGCCGCCGCCAACGCGGTGATGCTCGGCGCCGGTTACTTCAATCCGCTGCCGGGCTACATGAACCTCGCGGACGCCATGTCGGTCGCGGAGTCCATGCGCACCGTCGACGGCCTGTTCTGGCCCGTACCCATCGTCAACTTCACCGATGACGATTCGGTCGAGGCCGGCGCCCGCATTGCCCTGCGCGACCCCAACGTCGAGGGCAACCCGGTACTCGCGGTGATGGACGTCACCGCGGCGGAGCCGGTGACCGACGCGCAGGTGGAGGCCATGGCGTCGAAGATCTTCCGCACCCTGGACCCGGAGCACCCGGGCGTGGCGACGTTCACGTCCCTGGGCCGCCGGCTGCTGTCCGGCCCGATCCAGGTGCTGAATTTCTCCTACTTCGAAACCGATTTTCCCGAGACCTTCCGCACGGCGGTGCAGATCCGCGACGAGATTGCCGCGCGCGGCTGGGAGAAGGTCGTGGCCTTCCAGACCCGCAACCCCATGCACCGGGCCCACGAGGAGCTCTGCCGCATGGCCATGCAGGACCTCGGCGCGGACGGCATCCTGGTGCACATGCTCCTCGGCAAGCTGAAGCCGGGCGATATTCCCGCCGACGTGCGCGACGCGGCGATCCGCAAGATGGTCGAGGTGTACTTCCCGGAGAACACGGTGATGATCACCGGCTACGGCTTCGACATGCTCTACGCGGGTCCGCGCGAGGCCGTATTGCACGCGGTGTTCCGCCAGAACTGCGGCTGCACGCACCTCATCGTAGGCCGCGACCACGCCGGCGTCGGCGACTACTACGGCGGTTTCGATGCCCAGGAGATCTTCGATGACGAGGTGCCCGCGGGGGCGCTGGAGCTGGAGATCTACCGCGCCGACCACACCGCCTACAGCAAGAAGCTCGACCGGGTGGTGATGATGCGCGACGCCCCGGACCACTCGAAGGAGGACTTCGTACTGCTCTCGGGTACCGCGGTGCGCGACATGCTCAGCCGCGGCGTGGCGCCGCCGCCGGAGTTCTCCCGCCCGGAAGTGGCGCAGATTCTCATGGACTACTACCGCTCGACGGTGTCCTGAGCCAGGCGGCGCCAGTGGGGAAAGGCGCTTCGCATTCACCCCGGCGCCGCGCGGACTGCAGGCGGGGCAGGCACCCGGCACGGTTGCCCCGCTTTTCACAATAGTGTCACAATTTTGCCATTCAATGGGCACCCCCGCGGGTGCTTCCTGCGGAAGGCATCGCCGTGCTCGCGGCCGATGTGACGCAGGTGAAGGTCCGGAGGACGTGAGTGCCGCAAGCGTGGCGGGAAACCCTGGCGGCCGGCCTGGCCGGTGCCGGTCAGCGGGGCCAGAGCCTCGTGCTGTTCTGGTCCCGGCCGGAGCCGCTGCGGCGCCTGCAGACGGGTCTCCTGGTGCTACTGGCGGCCTGGGTCTGCCTCTCGGCCGCCCGCCTGGGCTGGTCCTTCCTGCCCGCTCCCGACACCCCCATTCCCCCCGCTGAGCAGCTCGTCAACCCGGCCAGCCGCGCAGCCGCTCCGGCCGCCGGCCCCGCGGTGGACATCGAGGCGGCCATCGGCTGGCACCTGTTCGGTGAGGCCGGCGCGCTGAGCGAGGAAGCCCTCGCCGAGCTCGCCCTGCAGCAGAGCACCGCGAAGCCGAAGGCCGGGATCGAGGACGGCGCCCGCGAGACGCGCCTCGCTGTCACGCTCACCGGCATCGTCGCCACGGACGAGGATGGTCTCGGCTACGCCATGATCGAGCACCGCGGCACCGAGGCGGTCTACGCCGTCGGCGACGAACTGCCGGTCGGCCGGCGCGTGCTGCTGGCCAAGGTCATGCCGAGACAGGTGGTGCTGGACAACGGCGGCACCTATGAGCTCCTGACCCTGTTCGAGGACAGCGCACTGGATGGCCAGGTCGCGGGGGCCGCTGCCGGCACCCGTGCACGGGCAGGGTCGGCAGAGCGGGCGTCTCCGGAAGCGCCCGACGAGGCGCCGGCAGCCGAGGCGGTCAGCGCGGGCCCCGGGGCGACGGATCTCGCCGCGCAGTACCGCGAGCGGCTGTACAATGACCCGCAATCCCTGGCCGACGTGGTGCGCATCACCGCCGTCCGCCAGGGCGACCAGCTCGTCGGCTACCGGGTGAGCCCCGGACGCGCCGGCGAGGACTTCGCCGCCCTGGGCTTCGAGCCCGGGGATATCGTCACGGGGGTGAACGGCCTCTCGCTGACGGACCCGGCGAACACGGTCCGCCTCTACCAGGCCATGCGCGAGGCCCGGGAGGCGGTTTTCGACCTGACGCGCGACGGCGAAGCGCTGTCGCTCAGCGTGCGGCTGGCCGCCGCCGGAGATAACGATTGATGCGACGCCTGCCCCGCCTGCTCGTCCTGCTCCTCGCCTTCAGCCTGAGCGGTGCCCGCATCCCCGGCGCCGCCGCGCAGGATTTCACCGTCAACCTCAAGGAGACGGACATCCAGGAGCTGATCAAGTTCGTGTCCGAGGTCACCGGCACGACGATCGTCGTGGACCCGGCGGTGAAGGGCAAGGTCAAGGTGGTGTCGTCGCGCCCGGTGAGCCGCGCCGAGCTCTACGACCTGTTCCTGTCAATCCTCGACGTGCACGGCTACACGGCCGTGCGCTCCGGCGAGGTGGTCCGCGTGATCCAGTCCAAGGACGCGCGCTCCGCGTCGCTGCCGGTGGAGGACGAGAGCCGCCGCGTGTCCGACGAATACGTCACCCAGGTGATCCGCCTCGACAACATCTCGGCCGCCAAGCTGATTCCCGTGCTCCGGCCCCTGGTGCCGCAACAGGCGCACATGGCCGCCTACGCGCCGAGCAACGCCATCATCATCTCGGACACGGCGGCCAACATCCGCCGCATGGTCGACATCATCGAGCGCATGGACCGCTCGGCAACGGCGGAGACGGAAGTCATCGCCCTCAAGTATGCGAATGCCGGCGACGTGGTCAGCATGCTGCAGAAGCTCAACGACCCCTCGCAGAAACAGGCCGGCGAGGCGGAGCCGGAGGTGCTGCTGGTACCGGACCAGCGCACCAACAGCGTGCTGGTCAACGGCGACGAGATCCAGCGCGCGCGCATCCGCCGCCTCATCGGCTACCTCGACACGCCGCTCGAGCAGACCGGCAACGTCAAGGTGGTCTACCTCGAGTACGCCCAGGCCACCGAGGTCGCCGAGGTCCTGACCCGGGTCATGCAGAACATCAGCCGCCTCGACAGCGCAGAGGGCAAGGGCGGTGGCCGCGCCAGCGAGGCTACGATCGAGGCCGACGAGGGCACCAACAGCCTGATCATCACCGCGGACCCGAACCAGATGGCGGCGCTGGAGTCGGTGATCCACCGCCTCGATATCCGCCGCGCCCAGGTGCTGGTGGAGGCGATCATCGTCGAGATGGAGATCACCGACGGCGCCGACCTCGGCCTGCAGTGGCTCTTCGCCAACGACGACGGCGCCTTCGGCAGCAACATCAACGCCGACGACGCCCGCGCCCGCAATATCGCCAACGCCATCCTGAACCCGGACAATCCGGACGCGGAGCCGCTCGCCAATACCGGTGACTTCGACGTCGGCGCCCTGGCCGGCGCGCTGGCCACCTCCCCGGGTATGACCCTTGGCTGGGGCGTGGTCGATGACGACCTCAGCATGACGGTGATCCTCAACGCCCTGCGCGAGCGCACCAACGCCAACATCCTGTCGACGCCGTCGCTGCTCACCCTCGACAACCAGGAGGCCTACATCACGGTGGGCCAGAACGTGCCCTTCGTCACCGGGTCCTTCACCAACACGGGCACGGCGAACGGCGCGCAGAACCCCTTCCAGACCATCGAGCGCGAGAACGTCGGTATCACGCTGTCGGTGAAGCCGCGCATCAACGAGGGCGATGCGGTGGTGCTGGACATCGAGCAGGAGGTGTCGAGCCTGACCGGGCTCACCGGCGCGCAGGCCATGGCCTCGGACCTGATTACCAACGAGCGCAAGGTGCAGACCAAGGTGCTGGCCGAGGACCAGCGCATCGTCGTCCTCGGCGGCCTGATCAAGGACGACGTGCAGGACGCCCAGCAGAAGGTGCCGATCCTCGGCGACATCCCGCTGCTCGGCCGGCTGTTCCGCAACGACTCGGTCAACGTCACCAAGACCAACCTGCTGATCTTCATCCGTCCCACGATCATCCGCGACGGCGCGGCGCTCGAGGGCGCCACGGCCATCAAGTACCGGCAGATCCGCGAGCGCCAGCTCGAGCGCCGGGAGCGGGGGCTCATGTTCCTGGACGACGGCGACTTCCCGGTGCTGCCGGAGTGGGAATCGCAGATCCGGCAGCTCGAGGAGCTCCGCGAGGAGCAAAACGGTGAGGGCGATGGACAGCGCTGAGCTCGAGCTTGCGCCGGACGCCGCCGCGGCAGCCGAACCCGGCGCCGCGACGGCGGAGCGGGCGCGGACCCCACGGGACCGAGGGCGCCCGTGAAGCGCGACGAGAACACGAGGTTGCTACCCACGGACGCCACAAAGGGCGTCTGCTTGATCACGCGGGCGCTCTCCTTGACGATGGAATAGAGGCGGTCGAGGTTGGCGAACGACGCCGACTTGGTCGCAAAGTGGTGCACCGAAATGCGGCCCTTGAGTGTCGACGACGCGCAGCTCTGCGTCTCGGCCACCGTGCGGATCAAATGGTGCGCGCGCTTCAGCAGGTCCGTGTCGGGCGCCACCGGGGGTGGCGGGGGGTCCGCCTGCATCTCCGCCATCGGTGTGGGGCGTGATGGGTGCGCAGTGGTACGGATCGCGCGCGGAGGTGCGCTAGCGGGTTTGCGTCAGCACCGTTCTGTGGAAATGCGAGTTGTCCGCGATGAGTCTGCCACTCGCAACGCCCGCGCGCCTAGTGGTGGGCGACTGCGTCGACGCCATGCGTCGCC
>CAJWWA010000170.1 GCA_913048495.1 uncultured Halieaceae bacterium | reverse complement strand
CCGCCGTGCCGGTATTGGCGTTGGAGTCGACCACCGTCGGCGTCAGCGGACGGAAGAAATCGCCGCCGAGCTGGCCGTTGAGGTCGAGGCCACTGCGATGCTGGGCGTTGAAGGTGCTGGCAACCCCGGTGGCCAGCAGGCCGAGCTCGTTGCGGGTGCCGTCGAGAACACGGCTGCGGAAATCCAGCGCCGCCCCGAGCCGCCCGCCACTGAGGAAGCGGCCGATGTCGCCCTGGGTGGCGAGACCGGCGATGCCGACATTGGTGCGCGTGGGGTCGAAGGGGTCCGTGAAGGTCGCCAGCGCCTCGGCGTTGAAGCCGACCACCAGGGCCTGGCCGTTGCCGACCAGCACGTTGATGGCGCCATCCTCTTGGGTGACGGTAGTGACCCCGATCTGCTCGGCGAGCTGATTGATGGCGCGATCCCGCGCATCCAGCAGGTCGTTCGGCGGCTGCCCCCCGGCCTGGGCCGTGGCCCGCACCACCTGCTCGTTCAGGTCGGCAATGCTCTGCGCAAGGGCGTTGATGTCGCGGACGGCGTTCTCGATGCGGACGTTGACCTCGGCCCCGAGCTCGCGAAAGCGCGTGTCGAGGTACTGGAAGCGGTCGGCCAGGCCCTGGGCCTCGCCCAGCAGCCCCTGCCGCTCGGGGAGCGAGGAAGGGTTGTTGGCGACGTCCTGGATGGAAGAGAAGAAGCTATCGAGCGCCGGGCCCAGGCCCACCGCCGGGTCGGCGAGAATGCCGTCCATGCGCGAGGCGAGGTCGCGGAACAGCTGCACCCCGGTGCTCGAGGAGGTTCGCGAGCGCACGTCGTCGGCGAGGAACTGGTCGAAGCTCCGCGTAACGGAGCTGATCGTGACGCCGCTGCCGAGGAAACCTGCCCCCGTGCGCTCCGGCGGCAGCGTGGCGAACTCCACCCGCTGCCGGCTGTAGCCTTCGGTGTTGACGTTGGCGATGTTGTGCCCCGTCGTGCTGATCGCGCGCTGCAGCGAGAGGAGCGCGGACGTGCCGATGTTCAGTGTGTCTGCCACGATGCCCTAGCCAGCCGCGCCCGCGCCGGTGTTCCCGTCAGTTTCATGCCCCCCTAGCGACCCCGGCGCGGAAATCTTTAGTCGGTCGAGCATCGGCGCAGCGTCCGCCCCCGCCGCCTCCAGCTGCCGGACGATGACATCGGCGAGGCCGATGCCCCCGGAACGGGCCAGGTCGGCGGCGAGCTGGCGGTCCGCCATCTCCCGGAAGCTGCGCACCGCGTCGCTCTGGAAAAGGTCGCCCTCGATGGTGGCGTCGCGCATCGCCTCGAGCGCCTGCTGCAGGAACAGGGCCTCGAACTCCGCGGCGACCGTGCGCAGGTTGCTGCCGGCATCGCGGCCGGCGGCATGGCGGAGCTCGGCGAGGCCGGCAAAATCGTTGTAGAGGGCGGCTGTCTCCATCAGATCACCACCAGCTGGGCGCGCAGGGCCCCCGCCTGCTGCAGCGCCTCGAGGATGGCGATGAGGTCACCCGGGGCGGCACCCACCCGGTTGACGGCGGTGACCAGCTCCTGGAGCGTGACGCCGGGCTGCAGCAGGAACATGCGCGCGTTCTCCTCCTCGATGCTCACCTCGGAATCCGGCGTGATCGCCGTGTCGCCGCGGCGCGAGAAGGCGCCGGGCTGGCTCACGTTAATGCTTTCGGAAACGGTGACCGTGAGGTTGCCGTGAGCCACCGCCGCGGTCTCGACCCGGACCTCGCTGCCGATGACGATGGTGCCGCTGCGCGAATTCACCACCACCCGCGCCGGCGACGAGGCCGGATCCACCTCGAGGTTCTCGATCACCGACAGGAAGGCGACCTTGTCCTCGGGCGCCGCCGGCGCGCGCACCTCGATGGACACCGCATCGACCGCGCGGGCCGTGCCCTGGCCGATGCGCCCGTTGATGGCCGCGGCCAGGCGCTGCGCCGTGGTGAAGTCCGGCGCGTTGAGGTTCATGACCAGCGCCGGGGCGTTGCCGAAGGGGCTGGCGACGGTGCGCTCGACCGTCGCCCCGTTGGGGATGCGCCCGGCGGCCTGGGTGTTGACGGTCACGCTGGAGCCGTCCGCGCCCTGGGCGCCGAAGCCGCTGACGATCAGCGAGCCCTGGGCGAGCGCGTAGGTCTCGCCGTTGGCTGCCTTGAGCGGGGTCATCAGCAGGGAGCCGCCGCGCAGGCTCTTGGCGTTGCCGATCGAGGCGACCGTGATGTCGATGGTCTGCCCCGGCTTGGCAAAGGCCGGCAGCTCCGCGGTGACCATCACCGCCGCGATGTTGGTGAGCTGCGGGTTGACGCCCTCGGGCACGTTGACACCGAGCTGCGCCAGCATGCTTTTCAGGCTCTGCACCGTGAACGGTGCCTGGATCACCTGGTCGCCGGTGCCGTCGAGGCCGACCACCAGGCCGTAACCCACCAGCTGGTTCGTGCGCACCCCGGCGATCGAGGCGAGGTCCTTGATGCGCGCGGCCTGCGCCGGCGCGGTGAGGACGGGCACCAGGAGGAACAGCACCAGCAGGAAGACCAGGGGATGGGCGAGACGGCGCATGGCGGAACTCCGGAACATCACAAGGGGCCTCACAGCCGCATCAGAAGGGCATCAGGGGGCTCATGAAGAAGCGCGTGAGCCAGCCGGGCGTATTGGTCTCGTTGGCGACCCCGATGCCGCTGTAGGAGATCCGCGCGTCCGCCACCCGGGTGGACGGGATCGTGTTCGTCGGGCTCAGGTCCTGGGGCCGGATGATGCCGCGCAGGCGGATGTACTCGTCGCCCTGGTTGATGCGGATCCACTTCTCCCCCTGGACGACCAGGTTGCCGTTGGGCAGCACCTCCGAGACCTGGACGGCGATGGAACCCTGCAGGCTGTTGCTCTGGCTGCTCTCGGCCTCCCCCGCGAAGTTGCTCTCGCTCTCCGCCGAGACGCTGAGGTCGTACTCGCCACCCCGCAGCGACGCGGGCTTGCCGAACACGGTCGGATTGCCGATATCGATGCCGCTGGCCCGGTCCAGGGCGGTGTCCGCACTCTTGCTCGCGTCGGTGGACTCCACCAGCACGATGCTGACGATATCGCCCACCTGCCCCGCGCGGACGTCGGCAAACAGCGACAGGTAGCGGCCCTGGGTATACAGCCCCCCGTTGTTCTCGGGCTGGGGCAGCTGCGAGTAGTCGATCGGCTCGACGGGCCCGTAGAGCGGGTGGCTGTCCTCCGGGATACCGGCACAGCCGGCGAGCACCAAGAGCAGGCAGACGGCAGCCGGGCGAACCATGGTCTCAAGCCCCATCACAGGTTCTGCGACACGAACTGGAGCATCTGGTCGGCGGTCGAGATGGCCTTCGAGTTCATCTCGTAGGCGCGCTGCGTCTCGATCATGCTCACCAGCTCCTCGACCACGTTGACGTTCGAACTCTCGACGTAGCCCTGCACCAGCGTGCCGAGGCCGTTGATGCCCGGGTTGCCGGGCTGCGGCGGGCCGCTCGCGCCGGAGGCGACGAACAGGTTCTCGCCGCGCGCCTCGAGCCCCGCCGGGTTGATGAAGTCCGTGAGCTGGATATTGCCGACCTGGCTGACCTGGGCGACGCCCGGCAGGCTGGCGGAGACCGTGCCGTCGCGGGCGATGCTGACCGAGAGCGCGTTCTGCGGGATGCTGATCGGCGGCTGCAGCTGGTAGCCCTCGGAAGTGACCATGACGCCCTGGTCGTTGATCTGGAAGGAGCCGTCCCGGGTGAAGGCCTGCGATCCGTCGGGGAGCAGGATCTCGAAGAAACCGCGCCCCTGCACCGCGATGTCGAGGGAGTTCTCCGTGCGGGTCAGGTTACCCTGGGTGAACAGCTTCTCCGTGGCCACCACGCGCACCCCGGTGCCCAGCTGCAGCCCCGAGGGAAGCAGCGTGGTCTGCGAGGACTGGGCGCCGACCTGGCGCACGTTCTGGTAGAGCAGGTCCTCGAAGATGGCCCGGCTGCGCTTGAAGCCGGTGGTGCCGACGTTGGCCAGGTTGTTGGCAATCGTGGCCATGCGCGTCTGCTGCGCATCGAGGCCGGTTTTGGATATCCACAGGGACTGGTTCACGGTTCGGGCTCCTCGGGGGCGTCTGCCGCAGGCCTACTGCAGGCTCATGAGTTCGGCGGAGGAGCTGTCGAGCTCCTGGCCGATCTTCATCATGCGCACGTGGGTTTCATATTCGCGGGCCAGCTCGATCATCTTCACCATGGCGGACACGCTGTTCACGTTGCTCCCCTCCAGCGCGCCGGGGGTGAGGCGCACCGCCGCATCGGCCACGGACTCGACGCCCGGGCCGAGGCGCAGCAGGCCCTCCGGGCCCTTCTCCAGGGAGGCCGCCGGCGGATTGACCAGCTTGATGCGGTCGATGGCCACCTGGTTGTCCGGGCGTCCGCCGATCGGCACGATGGACACGGTGCCGTCCGTGCCGATGGTCAGGGTGCTGAACGGCGGCAGCGCGATCGGCCCGTCGTTGCCGAACACCTGCTGCCCGGCGCCGTTGGTCAGCTGGCCGAAGGGGTCCACCCGCAGGTCGCCGCGGCGGGTGAGGCCCTCGGTGCCGTCCGGGCCGCGCACCGCCATCCAGCCGTCGCCGACGATGGCCACGTCGAGATCCCGGCCGGTGGTCTGCATGGTCCCGGCGGAAAAGTCCACGCCCTGGTCGCGCAGGGCGCCGAAGACCCGGGTCTCCTCGCCGGCGCCGACCAGGTAGCGGCTCTCCGCCTGCACCAGGTCGGCCTTGAAGCCGGGCGTGGAGACGTTGGCCAGGTTATGACTGTTGACCGCCTGCGCGAGGAGAACCTCGCGCGCGCCGGAAGCTGCCGTGTAGATGAAGTGGTCCATGACGTGCGGCTAGTCCCGTTAACGGAGGTTGATCACGGTCTGCGTGATCGCATCTTCGGACTGGATCACCTGGGCGTTGGCCTGGAAGTTGCGCTGGGCGACGATCAGTTCCACCAGCTGCGCGGTGATCTCGACGTTCGACTCCTCGAGGGCCGCCGACTGGATCACGCCCAGCCCGGAGGTGCCGGGTTCACTGACATTGGCGGGGCCGGAGGCGAAGGTCTCCACCCAGTTGGTGTCGCCGATCGGCTGCAGTCCGTTCTGGTTGTTGAAGTTGGCCAGCGCGATCTGGCCCAGGGCCCGGGACTCACCGTTGGTGTAGCGCGCAAAGGCCACCCCCGACTCGTCGATCTCCAGGCCCCGCAGCTGGCCCGCGCCGAAGCCATCCTGGCTGACGCTGCTCACCGCGAACGGCGTGCCGAACTGGGTCGTGTCGGACAGGTTGACCACGAGGTCCTGGGCGGCCGCACCGGTGGGGGCGCCCGCGTCGTTGAGCGGCGTCCAGCCGGTAATGTTCACCTCGATCGGGAGCGAGGCCGGGTCGAACTGGCCGTTGGACTGGAAGGTCAGCGTGTCCGGCCCGGAGGTGGTCACGCCGTCGATGAGCGAGTGAACCTCCCATTCGTTCGCCGTCGCCGTCTTCACGAAGTACAGGCTGAGCACGTGCGGGTTGCCGAGCCCGTCGTAGATGGTGGTCGAGGTGGTGGCATTATAGGCAGAGGGGTCCGGCGCCGTCGGCGGCGAGGCGAAGGCATCGAAGGGGCCGCCGAAGGGCACCGTCGGCTGGATCTCCCGGGAATCGAGGTTCGAGGTGAGATCGACCAGCCCCGTGGGGTTCGGGTCGATGAGGGACGTGTCGATCTGGATGTCGCCGATCTGCCCTGAGATATCCCCCGTCGGCGTGACCTGGAAGCCCTGCAGCCGGGCGCCCTGGTTGCTGATGATGAAGCCCTCCCGGTCCACCTGGAAGGCACCGGCCCGCGTGTACTCGAGGGCGCCCTGGTTGCTCAGCTGGAAAAAGCCGCCGCCGTTGATGGCGAGGTCCAGCGAGTTGTTGGTGAAGCTGACGTTGCCCTGGCCGAACTCCTGGGTCACCCCCACCAGGCTGACGCCCTTGCCGATCGCGTTGCTGCCGGCGCCGAGCAGGCTCGTCGCGTAGACATCGGCGAACTCCGCGCGGGAACTCTTGAAGCCCACGGTGGACGCGTTGGCGATGTTGTTACTGATCACGTTCAGGTCGGCGGTCGCCGCGTTGATACCCGAAATTGCCGTGTCGAATGCCATCTTCCTGCTCCTGACGATTTGCTGCCGGTTACCGGCCGTTAACTGTTGCTAGAGAAAACTCACTACCTGGTCGATGGCGATGTCCTGGCCATTGGCGAGGCCCAGGGTGACGCCACCGCTGCTGCTGTCGAGGGCGACCGAGGTCACCTGCTGGTGGGCGTTGACCGCCATCGTGACCGGCTCGCCGTTGCGCACCGCCTCGGCGGAAATCCGGTAGGCGCCGGCCGGCAGCTGCTCACCGCCGGCATCGACACCGTTCCAGCTGACCGGCAGCTGACCCTCGCCGACCGGCAGGTCCGCGCTGTAGACCAGGCGGCCGCTCATGTCCTGGATGAAGAGGCGCGCGGCCGTCACACCGGCGGGCACCTCGACGGTCGCCCCCAGGGACAGCTGCTCCGGGTCCGCCGCACCGGCGCCGCCGGGCGCCAGCAGCGCCACATTGCCTTCCGTCGCCACGCGGCGCCCGACGAGGTTCGCCGCCTCGAGGGCGCGGGAGGCCGTCAGGCTGCTCGACAGGCCGGAAAAGCTGTCCTGCAGGTCCTGGATGCCGGAAACGGTGCCGAACTGGGCCAGCTGCCCCATGAACTGCATGTCGTCCATGGGCTTGGTCGGGTCCTGGTTTTCCAGCTGCGCCACCATGAGGGCCAGGAAATCCTCGGACCCCATCTGCTCCACGCTGCGCGGACCCCGATCGCTTGCGCTGTCGCGGACGGGGAAGAGCTCGCTCAGGCTGTTGACGCTATCCATGGTTCTCCTCGTGCTCAGCGGCCCAGCGTCAGCGTGCGCAGCATCAACTGCTTGGCCGTGTTCATGGTCTGAACGCTGTTCTGGTAGGCGCGCGACGCGGCAATCATGTTGGCCATCTCGTCGACGGCATCGATCTGCGGCCGGTAGATGTACCCCTCGGCATCGGCCAGCGGGTGCCCCGGGTCGTACTCCTGCCGCGGCGGCAGCGCCGACTCGACGACCCCCCGCACCCGGACCCCGGCACTGGCGCCGCGCTCACCGGCGGCGTCCCGGTAGACGGTCTCGAAGATCTTCGCCATAGTTGTTTTCTCGGCGGGCGTTTTCTCGCCGCGATCCGAAACGATTTCCAGTGCGG
>CAJWWA010000169.1 GCA_913048495.1 uncultured Halieaceae bacterium | reverse complement strand
GAACTCGGCCGGCGCCCGGGGGTCCAGCAGCGGCACGTCCGCCAGGAACAGGGCCCGGTAGTCGTCAGTGTCCGCGCGGGCGCCCAAGGGACACTACTCCGCGAGCCCGCCAAAGGCGGCGAGCACCGCCTCGAAAAGCTCCACGACAGCCTCGGCCATGAGGACGAAGTCCGCGTCGAGGCGGGCGAGGGCATCCTCCGGCGGCAGGTCCTCGTTCTCCTTGAGCAGTGCCTCGGCAAACTTCAGCCGCCGCAGGCACAGGTCGTCGCCGAGCACGAAGGCCACGCGCTCGTCGTGGCGCAGGGCCAGCCGGGACACCTGCCTCCCCGCGTGAAGGTGACTGTCCACTTCCTCGCTGAACAGGTCGAGGCCGCGGCAGCGCACGACGCCGCCGTCCTCGCCGGGCTCGCGCAGCTCGCATTCCCCCGCCGCCTCGAAACCCGCGGGCAGGTCGCGGTCGAGCAGCCACCGGGTCATGCAGGCCTGCGGCGAGTGCTGCACGTCGGGCAGCAGCACCGGGAAGGTGCCGATGCTGTCGCGCAGCAGGTTGAGGAGTTCCTCGGCCCGCGTCGCGCTCGCCGCATCGACGTAGATCCAGCCAGCGGCCGGGTCGATGAAGGCGTACAGGAACGTGTTGCGGGTGAACGCCCGGGGCAGGCAATCCTGGATGATCTCGTCCTTCAGGCCCAGGCGCTCCTTGCGGTACACCTTGCGGCCCTCTTTCTCCTCGATGGCGGCCACGCGCTCGGCCAGGGCCTCGCGGACGACGGTCGCGGGCAGCAGCCGTTCCTCACGCCGCAGGCGCAGCAGGAGGCGGCCGCCAGCGGCGTGCACCAGCGGCCCGTCCTCGACACCGAGCGGCGAGGACCAGCCCAGGGACAGCGGCTGGCTCGGGGCGCAGGCACGGAAGGTCTTGCCGGCCAGCTGCTCCTCGAGCTGCTCGGCGCTGAGGCTGAAGGGCTGGGTCAGGCGGTAGGCGCGCAGGTTGCGAAACCACATGGGCGGTACATCTCCGGCAAAGCGCGGCATTGTACCCGAGGGCCGGCCCCGCTTGCCCCCCCGCCGGCAGCTTCCTACCATGCAGCATCAAGCCTGAGTAACGGGAGCACCGCCGTGAAATACCTGCACACCATGGTCCGGGTCCGCGACCTCGACGAGAGCCTGGACTTCTACTGCAACAAGCTGGGCCTGGCGGAAGTGCACCGCATGGAAAGCGAGCAGGGGCGCTTCACGCTGGTCTACCTGGCAGCCCCGGGGGATGTCGAGGCGGCGAAGGCCGGGCAGAGCCCGCTGCTGGAGCTCACCTGGAACTGGGACCCGGAGGAATACAGCGGCGGCCGCAACTTCGGGCACCTCGCCTACCGGGTGGAGGACATCTACGCACTCTGCGAGTCGCTGCGGGCGGCGGGGGTGACCATCAACCGCCCGCCGCGGGACGGGCACATGGCGTTCGTGCGCTCGCCGGACGGTATCTCCATCGAGCTGCTGCAGGCCGGCGGGGCGCTTGAGCCGAAAGAGCCCTGGGCGTCCATGGAGAATACCGGGACCTGGTAGCGCCGCGGCGAAGCGCGCACGGCCGTGCGCCAGTCCCTCGCCGCCCGGCTCACCGTCCCGCTAACGCTGAGCGCGGGGCTCATCATCGCGCTGGGACTGCTGGTGGACTACCGGCTGTCGCGGGCGGGGATCATCGAGCAGCTGGAGGATAGCGCCCGCAGCTCCCTCGCCAACGCGCGCTCGCTCATCGACGGCATGGCCGAGGGGGTGGAAACGCCGGTGCGGGTGCTCGCAGACCTGGCGGCACGGAACCCGGCCGACGCGGGCAGGCTCGAGCTCGCGCTCGAGGCGCTGGTCGAGGGCAACCGCCACATCTTCGGGGCAGCCCTCGCCGTGAATCCCGAGCTGGTGGCCGATCCAGCGGGCTACGCCCCCTTCGTATTCCGCCGCGGCGAGCGCATTGCGCGCACGACCCTCGCCGGCGGTCCCGAGCCCTACTGGGAGCGGGACTGGTTCCGCGCGGCCACCCAGGCCGGCGAGCCGCTCTGGGTCGAGCCCTACTACGACGCGGGCGGCGGAGAAGTGCTCATGACGACCTTCTCCGTGCCGGTCTTCGACGCGACCGAGCCCGGGCGACGCTTTCTCGGCGTCATCACGGCGGACATCGCCCTGGCCGAGTTCCGCCGCTACCTCACCGGCGTCGATCTCGGCGAACACGGCTTCGGCTTCGTGCTCAGCGGCGACGGGACCATCCTCGGGGCGCCGCGGGCAGAGCTCGCCGTGCGGCCCGTCGCGTCGGTGCTGGAGCCGCTGGATGGCCGCCGCTGGGGCGCCCTGCTCGGGCAGGCGGCGGACGGCGAGCCCGTCGCCGCGCCGGTGCGCTGTCCGGGCTTCGAGGCCGACTGCACCGTGCAGCTGCGCCGCATCGAGCCCACGGGCTGGTTCATCGGCGCGGTCTATTCCGAGGCGGAAGTCCTGAAGCCCCTGCGCGATTACGAGACCCGGGTCATCACCGTGGGCGTGGCCATGCTGGTGCTCATCGTGCTCACGGCGACCTTCGTCACCCGCCGGCTGGTCGCGCCGATCCAGGCCCTGGCCCGGGCCAGCGGCGCCATCGCCCGGGGACACCTCGGCGTGGAACTGCCGCGGGTGCGCAGCGACGACGAGATCGGGCAACTCGTGCGTGCCTTTGACGCCATGCGCCGCGATCTCGGCGACTACATCGACGACCTCGCCGTCGCTACCGCGAGCCGCAGCCGCCTCGAGGGCGAGCTCGCCGCGGCCCGGGATATACAGCTCTCCATGCTGCCGCAGCGCGGCAGCGCCACGCTGCGGCAGGGGCAGGTCGCCCTCTGGGCCGCCGTGCGCCCGGCCCGCAGCGTCGGCGGCGACCTCTACTCCTTTCACTTGCAGGGGGACAAGCTGCTCTTTGCCGTGGGCGATGTATCCGACAAGGGCGTGCCCGCGGCGCTGTTCATGGCACGGGCCATCAGCCTCATCCAGCAGTGGGAGGTGCAGCCCGGCGCCGTGCCGCCGGCCATCGCCCTGCACCAGCTGAATGCCGTGCTGCTCGAGGACAACGACAACTGCATGTTCCTGACGCTGTGCCTCGGCGTGCTGGATACCCGGACCCTGGATCTCGAGATCGCCCTCGCCGGCCATGCCCCGCCCCTTTGCATCGACGAGCGCGGCGCGGAGCCCCTGGCGATCGCCGGCGGCCCCGCGCTGGGCCTCAACCCGGATGCGCGGTTCCAGGGCCAGTCGATGCGCCTCGCCCCGGGCGAGCGCCTGGCCCTGTACACGGACGGCCTGGACGAGGCCTTCAACCCCGCGGGCGCCATGCTCGGCAGCGAGGCCCTGGCACAGATCTTCGCCGAGCGCGCGCCCGAACCGCCCCCGCTCGCGGGCGAGGGCGCCATCGCCGCCGTGGATGCCTTCGCGGACGGCACCCCGCAGGCCGATGACATGACCCTCATGATCATCGACGCGCGCCCCCGGGGCGAACGCGCCGGTACACGGCTCGCGGCGGAGCCCGGCCTGGCGGCGGCCGGCCTCGGCTGGCTGCAGGCGCAGCCGCTGCTGGCGGTGCTCGGCGAGGACTGCGCAAGGGATCTCACCGTCGCCCTGGAGGAGCTGCTCACCAACCTCGAGAAGTACGCCGACCTGCCCGCCGGTTCCGAGGCGGGCATCACCCTCGAGGTGCGCCGAGACGAGGCCGTGCTCACGCTCCGCGACCCGGGCCAGCCCTTCAATCCCCTGGAAGAGGCGCGCCGGGCGCGCCTCGGCGTACCGAGCGAGCGTGCCGAGATCGGCGGCCTTGGGCTACACTTGCTCTCGGGGCTGACCGATGAGCAGCATTACAGCCGCGACCAGGCGGAGAACGTGCTGACCCTGGTTCGCTATCGCGACCTCTTCCACGACGGACACCGGCAATGGAACTGACCACTTCGGCCACGATCGATGCCGACAAGGACATGGCCCGGGTGACCATGGCCGGTGCACTCAACACGGAGACGGCGCCCGGCTTCGAGAGCTCCCTCGAAGGCGTCATCGCCGAGGGCCAGCACCTCGTGGTACTGGACATGGCGGACCTCGACTACATCTCCTCCGCCGGGCTTCGGGTCATCTTCAAGGCCGCCAAGCAGCTCAAGGCCGAGGGACGCAGCCTCTGCGTGGCCAACCGGCAGGCCCAGATCGCCAAGGTGTTCGAGATCCTGCAGGCGCTGCCGGATATGCGGGTCTTCGCCAACGACCGGGAACTGGACGCCTACCTCGACGCCATGCAGAGCCGGGTGCGCGGCGGCGCGGACTGATTACGCGCCAGCGGCACCCCGCTCCGCGGCGCGCGCCAGGAAAGCGAGAATCCAGCGGCCGATACGCTCGCGCTCCGGCGCCTCTGCGAGGGACGCCATGCCCGCCCGGTAGACGTCCTCGCCGATGATCTCGCGGCGGAAATTCATGATTGCCTCGGCATAGCCGGGCACGAACTCCGGGTGACCCTGGAAAGTGAGTATGTGCTCGCCAACCTGGCATACCGCGTTTTCGCAGAAGTCGCTGCCGGCCAGCACCGCCGTACCGGGCGCGGGCCGCTCGACCTGGTCCTGGTGGCTCACCAGCACGCGGAAGCTCCGGTCGCCGCCGTCGAACCAGGGCGGTTCCTCCCGGAATGCGTGCCGGTGCAGCCCCACCCCCCATCCCTTCGCCGATTTGCGCACCTCGCCGCCGAGGGCCTGGGCGACGGCCTGGTGACCGAAGCAGATGCCCACCAGCGGCTTGCCCGCCTCGTGAAGCTCACGGATGAACGCGAGGAGGCGATGGATCCAGGGCAGGTCCTCGTAGACGCTGAACTTGCTGCCGGTGACCAGCCACGCATCGGCGTCGTCCACCCCGGCCGGGAACTCCCCGGCCTCCACGTGCCAGGTCGCAAAGGTGAGTGACGGGTCGAGGCCGCCGAGCAGCGCCTCGAACATGTCCGGGTACTCGCCGTAGCTTCGCGCCCACTCGGGGCGGACCGTATCGGTGCGCAGGATGCCCAGCTTCATGGTGCCGTTGTCTCCCGTGGCGGCTTCGGGGCCCGTGTCCCGGTCCCCGGGAAGCACGCATGGTAGGAAGGGACCCCGGGGCTGTCCATAACACCCCGGCGGTGGTCCTTGCGCTACCATGGTACCCCGCTGCCCAAGGACCCGATCGCCGTGCCCAGAATTACCCTGCTGCTCTGCCTGCTCGCCGCGCCTGCCTTCGCCGGAGATTACCTCGGCAGCGAGCGCTGCGCGGACTGCCACGAGGCCGAGTACCGGGCCTGGCAGGGCTCCCATCACGACCTCGCCATGCAGGCGCCGACGCCGGCGACCGTGCTCGGCGACTTCGACGATGCCCGCTTCGACTACAACGGCGTGGAAACCCGGTTCTTCCGCCGGGGCGATGCCTTCGTCGTGCGCACCGACGGCCCCGACGGCAGGCTGGCGGACTACGAGGTCGCCTACGTGTTCGGCGTCTACCCCCTGCAGCAGTATCTCCTGCCGCTCGCGGACGGGCGCCTGCAGGCGCTGTCGGTCGCCTGGGACGCGCGGCCGGCGGAGGAGGGCGGCCAGCGCTGGTATCACCTCTACCCGGAAGAGCGCATCGGCCACGACGACCCGCTGCACTGGACCGGCCCGTACCAGAACTGGAACACCCGCTGTGCCGAGTGCCACAGCACGGACGTGCACAAGAACTACTCGCCGGCCACCCGCCGCTTCGAAACCACCTACGAGGCGATCGACGTGGGCTGCGAGGCCTGTCACGGCCCCGGGGCGAAGCACGTCGCCCTGGCGGAGCGCGGCGAACTCGCGGGCGCGGCCGCCGGCGGTTTACCGGTGGACCTCAGCCAGCGCGGCGCCTGGGCCTTCCCGGACGGGGCGACCATCGCCCGCCGTGAAACACCGGTCACGGACAACCGGCAGATCGACAACTGCGGCCGCTGCCACGCCCGCCGCGGCACGCTCGGCGACTACCACTACGGTGCCGACCTGCTCGATACCCATCGCCTGTCCTTCCTGCAGCCGCCGCTGTACCACCCCGACGGGCAGATTCTCGACGAGGTCTACGTCTACGGCTCCTTCGTGCAGAGCAAAATGCACCTGGCCGGCGTGGTCTGCAGCAACTGTCACGAGCCGCACAGCAACGCGCTGCGGGCGCCGGGCAACGGTGTCTGCGCGCAGTGCCACAAGCCGGCGGCCTACGACAGCGCCGCGCACCACCACCACGCGCCGGGCCCCGGCAGCCAGTGCGTCGACTGCCACATGCCGGCCACCACCTACATGGGCGTGGACGCGCGGCGGGACCACAGCATGCGCATCCCCCGGCCCGACCTGTCGCTGGTCCTCGACACGCCCAATGCCTGCACCGGCTGCCACGGCGATCGCGACGACGCCTGGGCGCTTGCCGCCCTGCGCGACTGGGGCGTGGCACCGGGCGACACCGCCAGCCACCCGGCGCGGGTGCTGCAGCGCCTGCGCGAGGGCGACCACCGTGCCGCCGGCGGCGTTCGTGCCCAGGTGGCGGATGCGGCGCTCGCGCCGCCTCGTTCCTTCGCTTCCATCTCCTTCTTCTTCCTTCTACTTCTCTGCGTCGCTGTTTCGCCTTCGACTGCATTCTCATCCTCCTCCTCTTCTTCGCCTTCTTCCTCCTCCTCCTCGTCGCTCTCTTCCCCACCTCGTTCGATGAATCGCGCCAAACGTTCATTTTTTCCTTCTTTTCGCGCGTAATCCGCCGCCGTCTTTCCTCGTTCACACTTCATCGCATAATTGCATCCCGCGTCGAGCAGCTCTCGACACGACTCCTCGTGTCCAAACTTTGCTGCCATCATGAGCGCCGTCGTCCCGTTCCCTTCCCCGTCCGTTAAGTCCAGCTGCTCTTTCATCCGCGACCGCCGACACCAATCGCACAGCATTTGCACCGCTTTGTGCTTATTCAACGACGCGCAAATCATGAGCGCGGTAAAACCGTGCTCGTCGCGAGAGGACGGCTGTTGCCCGCCAGCACCGATGCCCCATCGGACGGTGTCGAGCTTCTGGTTTCGACACGCGTTCAAGAATTGGTCCTTTTTAGAACTCATATATATATCGCTTTTGAGTAGTGTGGGTTGTTTTTGTGTTGTTGTGCAAGAAAGAAGACCACACAAAAGAGCGACCAGATTCTTTTTTTATTGGGGTTTAGGGTTTAGGGTTTCAAAACGTCGAAGTTTTTTTTTTTATATTTTTTGAAAAGACGACAAAGAAAAAGAGGGACACAATCGAGAAGAAGAAGAAGAAGAAAGAGAAGAAGAAAGAGAA
>CAJWWA010000168.1 GCA_913048495.1 uncultured Halieaceae bacterium | reverse complement strand
CCCGCCGGTAGGGCTTGTCCACCCGCCGGAGCTCGGACATGACCTTGCGGATATGCTGCCGGGCGGCGATGAAGAAGACCTCGTCGTCGGCCTCGACCACGGTGTCGCCCTCGGGAATGATGGCCCGGTCCTGGCGGAAGATGGCCGCCACCCGCGTGTCCACCTTCGGCATGTGCTTGCGGATCGCCGCGAGCTCCTGGCCGACGATCGGTCCGCCGTGCACCGCGCGCACGGCCACCAGCTGTACCCGGCCGCCGGCGAAGTCCATGACCTGCAGCGCCCCGGGGTTGATGATCAGCTGGCGGATGCTGTCGGTGATCAGCTGCTCCGGGCCGATGATCACGTCGATGGGGATGTTTTCGCGGTTGAACAGCGCCTCCTCGCGCTCGAGGTAGGCCTTGGCGCGGACCCGCGAGATCTTGCGCGGTGTGCGGTGCAGCGTGTGTGCCACCTGGCAGGCGACCATGTTGATCTCGTCGCTGTTGGTCACCGCGATGAGCATCTCGGCATCGGCGATGCCGGCGCTTTCCAGCGTGGCGGGGTCCGACGCGTGACCGGTGACGATGCCGATGTCGAGGCGGTCCTGCAGGGCGCGGAGCTTCTCGCCGTTGGTGTCGACGACGGTGATATCGTTCTTCTCGTCGGCCAGGTGCTCGGCGAGGGTGCCGCCGACCTGGCCTGCCCCGAGGATGATGATTTTCATGCCGCGCTGAGCGCCCCGCTGACCGTCCTGCCGAGTTGGTCGAACCTTAATGAATTACCGTGGCCATTGTAAGCCTTCACGGAGAACGAGGCGCCTTCCTCAGCAGTGCGTAGTAAAGGCCGTCGCAGCCGCCCACGCTCGGTAACAGCTGCCAGCCGTGGGCGGTGCGTTCGGCCCCCGGCACGGGCGGGGTGCACTCGCGGGCATCGTCGCGGCCGGCGAGGAAGGGGCCGACGACGCCGTCATTCTCGGCAGCGAGCAGCGAGCAGGTTGCATAGAGCAGCCGCCCCCCGGGCGCGAGGCGCGCCCAGCAGCCGTCGAGGATGGCGCGCTGGCGCGCGGCCAGCTGCCCGGGGTCGACCTCCCGGCGCAGGACCTTGATGTCCGGGTGCCGGCGAAGCACGCCGCTGCCACTGCACGGGGCATCCACCAGGATGCCGTCGAAGGGTGCGGCGTCGGCGAGCAGCGCCGGGTCCGCCGCATCGCCGGCGACCAGCGTTGCGCGCTGGCCCAGGCGATCGAGGTTCTCCCGGACCCGGGCGAGGCGCGCCTCGTCCACGTCCACGGCGGTGAGCTCACAGCCCGGCGCGAGCTCCAGCAGGTGACAGGCCTTGCCGCCGGGGGCGGCGCAGGCGTCGAGCACGCGCTCGCCGTCGCGGGGGGCAAGCAGGGGCGCCGCGAGCTGGGCCGCCTCGTCCTGCACGCTGAGGTCGCCCTCGGCGAACCCCGGCAGCTCCTCCACCGGGCGCGGCCGGCCAAGGGTGAGCGCAGCTTCCGACAGCGTCCCCGCAGCGGCCTCGATGCCGGCCGCGGCGAGCGCGGCCAGCGCGCTTTCGCGGTCCAGGCGCTGCCGGTTGACCCGCAGGGTGAGCGGCGGCTGGCTGTTGTTGGCGGCGATGATGCGGTCGAGGGCCCCGGGCCATTCGGCGGCCATCGCATCGAACAGCCAGTCGGGGTGCGCCGCCCGGGCTGCCGGCGGCAGCGCGGCCTCGAGGTCGGCCCCCTCGCGCTGATAGCGCCGCAGCACGGCATTCAGGAGCCCCCGCGCCCAGGGCTTGCCGAGGTCGCCCGCGGCGGCGACGGTTTCCGCGACCGCCGCGTGATCCGGGATGCGCGTGTCGCCGAGCTGGTACAGGCCGAGCAGGAGCAGCGCGTGGACGTCCCGGTCCTTGCGGCGCAGGGGACGGTCGAGGAGCCCGGCGGCCAGCGCCTGCAGCCGCGGCGCCAGGCGCAGGGTGCCGTAGCAGAGCTGGGCGAGCAGCGGGCGATCGCGTTCCGCGACGCGTTCCCGGGCGCCGGCGAGCAGGGCGTCGAGGGAGCGCCCGGCGAGGACCCCGGCGATGACGCCGGCGGCGGCGGCCCGGGTTGCCAGGGCCATCAGGCCGGGCCAGTGCCTGCGTGCGTGCCGAAGCGGGCGCCCGGGGCGAGCCGGTCTGCCCGGGCGCGCAGCAGCTCGGCCACCGGCAGCCGGCGCCCGCCGGGAAACTGCAGCTCCACCAGGCGCAGGCAGCCCTCGCCGCAGGCGACGAGCAGGCCGCGGTCGTCGCTGGCCAGGATCGTTCCCGGCGCGCCCGCGGGCCCGGCGGCGGTCACCGCGTGCCAGACTTTCACCCGCTCACCGTCCAGGGTGGTGAAGCAGACCGGGAAGGGGTTGAAGGCGCGGATGCGGCGGGCCAGCTGCGCCGCGGGCAGGCTCCAGTCCAGCGCGGCTTCGGCCTTGTCGATCTTGGCGGCATAGCTGGCGCCGGCATCGTCCTGCTGCTGCGCCGCCGCCTGCCGCGCCGGCAGGTCCGCGAGCACGGACAGGAGCAGGGGCGGCCCCAGCGCCGCCAGCCGGTCGTGAAGGTCGGCGGCGGTCGTGCTCTCGTCGATGGGGCACGCGGCGGTGGCGAGCATCGCGCCGGTGTCGAGGCCGGCGTCCATCTGCATGATGGTCACGCCGGACTCTGTATCCCCGGCCTCGATGGCGCGCTGGATCGGTGCGGCGCCGCGCCAGCGCGGCAACAGCGAGGCATGGACGTTGAGGCAGCCGTACGCGGGAATCGCAAGCACGGCCGCCGGCAGGATGAGGCCGTAGGCGACCACGACCAGGACGTCCGCCCCGTAGCCGGCGAGGGCCGCCTGCACCGCCGCGTCGCGCAGGGTCGGCGGTTGCAGTACCGGAACCCCGGCCGCGCTCGCGCTTTCTTTTACCGGGCTCGCGGTGAGGCGCTTGCCGCGCCCCGCGGGGCGGTCCGGCTGGGTGAGCACCGCCAGCACGTCGTGCTCCGGTGCGGCGAGAAGTGCGTCGAGGTGAACGCGCGCGAACTCGGGCGTGCCCGCGAAGAGGAGCTTCACCGGCTCAGGCGCGCACGCGCTGGGCTTTCTCCAGCTTCCGGCGGATGCGCTGGCGCTTCAGCGGCGAGATATAGTCGACGAACAGCTTGCCGTCGAGGTGATCCACCTCGTGCTGCAGGCAGATGGCCGCCAGGCCGTCGAGCTCTTCCGTGAACGCCTCGCCGTCGCGGCCGAGCGCGCTGACGCGGATGCGCTGCGGCCGGTTCACCGTCTCGTAGTAGCCCGGGACGGAGAGGCAGCCCTCGTCGTACTCGCCCAGCTCCGGGTCGAGGACCTCGAACTCGGGGTTGATATAGACCCGGGGCCGGTCCCGGTCCGGCGACGTATCCATCACCAGCAGGCGCTTGTGGACATTGACCTGGGTCGCGGCGAGGCCGATCCCGCCGGCGTCGTACATGGTCTCGAGGAGGTCGTCAACGAGTGACCGGAGTGCGTCGTCCACGGACTCCACGGGCGCGGCGCGGGTGCGCAGCCGCGGGTCCGGGAAGGAGAGAATGTCCATGATTGCCATCGGCGGCGGCCCTTTCTGCGTTCTCGGCGGCGTTTGGTCTTCGGCGTGAGCCGGCGTGAATAGTCCCGCAGGGACTTGTCAGTTGCGCATCGTCACAGCAAACTCCAATTATACAGGTCTGTCTTGCGCCCGGCGACGCCGGCTGCAACGCGGGCGTCGGGGGAAGCAGCCGCCCCGGGCGGCGCTATAAACAGCAGCATAAACAGCACGACAAAAAACGGGCGGAAGGTAGCCATGAGCAACTCGAGAACACCCGCTAGCAGTTCCGTCACGGGGGCGGTGCGCGCCCTTCTCCTCGCCGTTGCCCTGGGCCTGGCGGCACCGCTGGCCGCGGCACTCGAGCTGGCCGAGGGCGCCCCGGAGAGCTACATCGTCAAGAAGGGCGACACACTCTGGGGCATTGCCGGCATGTACCTCGAGAAGCCCTGGTTGTGGCCGGAGCTCTGGGACGTCAACCCGCAGATCGACAATCCGCACCTGATCTTCCCGGGCGACGAGCTCTACCTGAGCTGGGTCGACGGCAAGCCGCGGCTGAGCGTGCGGCGGGGCCGGGACGTCAAGCTGACCCCGAACATGCGCGTCTCGCCGCGCGACCTCGCGATACCGGTGATTCCCCTGGACCAGATCGGCGCCTTCCTGCGCCGGCACCGCATCCTCGGCGCCGAGGAGCTGGACAACGCCGCCTATGTCGTCGCCGCCTCGGAAGAGCGCCTCATCAGCGCCGCCGGCGATACGGTCTATGGCCGGGGCTACTTCCCCGACGACGAGCGCAGCTACGGCATCTACCGGGCGGGGGATGTCTACCGGGACCCGATCACCCTGGAGATCCTCGGCTACCAGGGCAAGGACATCGGCGATGCCCAGCTGCTATCGAGCAACCGCGACGAGGTCACGACGCTCGAGGTGACCCGGGTCACGGAGGAAGTGCGCATCACCGACCGGCTGCTGCCGCTGGAGGAGCGCATCCTCGACGCCACCTTCCAGCCCCGGGCACCGGGCGTGGACCTCGAGAATGCCTTCATGATTGCCGTGGACGGCGGCGTCAGCCAGATCGGCACCACGGACATCGTGGTCCTGAACAAGGGTGCCCGGGACGGGCTCGAGCGCGGGCACGTGCTCGCCATCTACCAGGCGGGTGGCATGACCTTCGACGAGATCGCCCGCAACAACGTCCGTCTGCCGGACACGCGCGCCGGCCTCGCCATGGTCTTCGAGGTCGCCGAGAAGGCGAGCTATGCGCTCGTCCTCAAGGCCAGCCGGGTGCTGAAAGTGATGGACAAAGTCAAGAATCCCTAGGCTACACTGCTGACTCAGCATACCGGCGCCACAGGGACGTGGCGCGCGCGGCGCCCCGGCGCCGCCCGGCCAGGGAAGACACATGTCCGGGGACAGCCTCGCCCATTGCCTGCAGCTCGATTTCTGTGACGGCCTTACCGTCGCCGATGCGCGCACGCTGCTCGCAGCCTTTCCGGATATCGAGCACGGGCTGGCAGCCGGTGCGCGCGCCTGGCGCGATGCCGGCCTGGCCCCCGCGGCCTGCAGCGCGCTGACGTCCCGCCGGCGCCGGGGGCCGGGTCGCGAGGAGGCGGCGGCCCTCGAGCGCCTGCGCCGCCTCGGCGCCTGCGCCCTCCCCCTCGGCGATCCGCGCTATCCCGCCCTGCTCCGCGTCATCCCCGCCCCACCGCCCTGGCTCTACCTGCGCGGCAACCCGGCCGCGCTGGCCGTGCCCCAGGTCGCCGTCGTCGGCAGCCGCCGCGCCAGCGCCCTCGGAGGCCGGGCGGCCAAGGAGCTCGGCGGCGAGCTGGCGCAGGCGGGGCTCACGGTGACCAGCGGACTGGCCATCGGTATCGACGGCTGTGCCCACCGCGGTGCGCTCGAGGCCGGCGGCGACACGGTTGCGGTCATGGCCACGGGGATCGACAAGGTGTACCCGCGGCGGCACCGCGAGCTGGCGGAGGCCATCGTCGAGCGCGGCTGCCTGGTGACGGAACTGCCACCGGGTACCGGACCCCGCCCCGCGCAATTCCCCAGGCGCAACCGGCTGATCAGCGGCCTCTCGCTCGGGACCGTGGTGGTCGAGGCGGCACTGCCCAGCGGCTCGCTGCTCACCGCCCACGCGGCCGCCGCGCAGGGCCGGGACGTGTTCGCCGTGCCCTGGTCGCGCTTCCACCCCGGCGGCCGCGGTTGCCTGCAGCTTCTCCGCGATGGCGCCGGCCTGGTGGAAAGCGCCGCGGACGTGCTCCTGAGCCTGGGCTGGCCGGGCCTGCTGTCGCCGACCGCGGCGGAAGATGCCGCGGCGCACGGCACCCCGCTGCCCGGCTATGACCTGTCGGGCCCCGCGCGCCGCCTTCTCGGCGCCCTGGACGCCGGTGAGCGCGCGCCGGACCGCCTCGCCACGGACCTGGGTGAAAGTGTGGAGTGGGTACTGACTGCGGTGGGAGAGCTGGAGCTGGCGGGCCTGGCGGACCGGGGGGTGGGCGGCTACCGGCGCCTGCGCTGAGTTCGCCTTGCCTGCCCCCCAGCGCCTGCTAGAATCCCTGCTCGCCGGCAGCCCGCGCCGGCCCCCGCCCCGCCGGGCCCCGCCAGAAGGACCGACAGCATGACCGACAGCCAGCCCGACACCCTGCCGATGGACGCCGTCAAGACCTACCTGCTCGGCCTGCAGGATCGCATCTGCGAGGAGCTCGCCGAGGAGGATGGCCGCGAGGACTTCATCGTCGACAGCTGGGAACGCCCCGGGGGCGGCGGCGGCCGCAGCCGGGTCCTCGCCGGCGGCGCTGTGTTCGAGAAGGCCGGGGTCAATTTCTCGCACGTCTTAGGCGAGGGCCTGCCCCCCTCGGCCACGGCGGCGAGGCCGGAACTCGCCGGCCGCAGCTACCAGGCCATGGGGGTGTCGCTGGTCATCCACCCGGAGAACCCCTACGTCCCCACTTCCCATGCCAATGTACGCCTGTTCGTGGCGGAAAAGCCCGGCGAAGCGCCGGTCTGGTGGTTCGGTGGCGGCTACGACCTCACGCCCTACTACGGCTTCGAGGAAGACTGCGTGCACTGGCACAGCACCGCCCGCGAAGCCTGCGCGCCCTTCGGCGACGACATCTACCCGCGCTTCAAGCGCTGGTGTGACGAGTATTTCTACCTGCCGCACCGGCAGGAGCCACGCGGCGCCGGCGGAATTTTTTATGACAATCTGGACAGCGGTGCCCGCGCCGCCGATTTCGCCTTCACCCGCGATGTCGGCGAGGCGTTTCATCAGGGTTACGCGGGAATCGTACGTTCGCGCATGGACCGCAGCTGGGACGAGGCCGATCGGCACCACCAGCTGGTCCGGCGCGGACGCTATGTCGAGTTCAATCTGCTGTATGACCGGGGCACGCTTTTCGGTCTGAAAACAGGCGGAAATATCGAGGCAATCCTGATGAGCCTGCCGCCTGAGGTGCGCTGGCCCTGAGCCGCCGGCGGCCGCCTTTTGTCCGGTTCGCGGGGTGCGACGGATAGCGCGCTTATTTTTTCGTATTTCATGGCAATATCTACTGCAAAACCGGGACGTCTCATGCTAGAACGACCGCGGCTGACTGAAGGTGCCTTGCATGTCATGCCGCTGCCGCCCGGCAGGAGCCTGGAGGGAGATTTCCGTGGTGGTCCGTTTCGGACCGCGCGCGGGAATGTGTGGGGCTGTTTTGAAAGAGGGAAAAATGGCAAATACGAACTCGAAACCTGGGTCATCGGACGCCGATGGTCGCGAGGCTGACCGTCGTGACTTC
>CAJWWA010000167.1 GCA_913048495.1 uncultured Halieaceae bacterium | reverse complement strand
ACCTTCCTACACCATCGACAGCCTGCTGTCGCTGCGCGCGGAACTGGGGGCAGGCCGTTCCCTGCTGCTGGTGATGGGCAGCGACGCGCTGGCCGGACTGGCGGGCTGGCACCGCTGGGAGGAACTGCTGGACCACTGCCACATCGTCGCGCTCGCGCGGCCCGACGCGGCCCTGCCCGACAGCGGCCCGGTGGCCGGCTGGCTGGCCCGGCACCGGGTCGACGCCGGGGCGCTGCGGGCGCGGCCCGCGGGCGGGGTTCATGTGCTGCAGCTCCGGCCACTGCCGATTTCCGCCACGGAAATCCGCGGGCTGGTACAATCGGGGCGCTCGGCGCGCTACCTGGTCCCGGACCCGGTGCTCGCCCACATCGAAGGCCACGGGCTCTACCGCCAGGAGTCCGGGGACCGGTAAACAGACAGGAAGGAAACGATTGCCAGTAGTGAATCCCCCGGCCGCCTGCAGCGGCCCGCGCGCGCAGTGACCGCCGAGGAACTCCGCGACCTCGCCGTCGATGCCCTCGAGGATCTCAAGGGCGTGAACGTGGTCAGCATCGACGTGCGCGATCGCACCGACGTCACCGACTTCCTGGTCGTGGCCAGCGGCACCTCCAACCGGCACGTGAAGTCTCTCTCCGACAGCGTGATCGAGAAGGCCAAGAAGGCGGACGCCCGGCCCCTCGGGGTGGAGGGCCAGGACGCCGGCGAGTGGGTACTGGTCGACCTCGGCGACGTCGTGGTCCACGTGATGCTGCCCGCGGCCCGCGATTTCTACGACCTGGAGCGGCTCTGGGCGGTCCCCGACCGGCCCGGCTGATGCGCCTCACGGTGCACGCGGTAGCCGGCAAACTGCCGCGCTGGGTGGCGGAGGGCAGCGCCGACTACGAACGCCGCCTGCCGCGGGAACTCAAGCTCGCCTGGCGCGACGTGCCGCTGGCGCGGCGCGGTGCGGACGGCAGCGGTGCCGTGCTGGCCGAGCGCGAGGGCGAGCGGCTGCTCAAGGGGCTCGGCGACGACGACCGGGTGATCGCTCTCGACCCGGCCGGTGAGCCCTGGCGGACCGAGGACCTGGCCCGGCACCTGGCGGACTGGCAGATGGAGGGGCGCCCGCTGGCCTTTCTCATCGGCGGGCCCGACGGACTGTCCCCGGCCTGCCGGGCGCGGGCGGAGCGGAGCTGGTCCCTGGGGCGGCTCACGCTGCCCCACCCGCTGGTGCGCATCGTGCTCGTCGAGCAGCTCTACCGGGCTTGGACAATTCTCAACAACCACCCCTATCATCGCGGCTGATGGCGCAGACAATCACCCTGAAGGATACGCGGCGGGAACTGCGTATCTACGGCGGCCGCACAGCGGTCGCGGTGCTTGCCGTGCTCGTGGCGCTGTTCCTCGTGTTCCTGCGCTACTTCAACCTCCAGGTCACCGGTTACGAGACCTACCGCACGCAGTCGGAGCGCAACCGGGTCCAGCTGCAGGCGCTGCCGCCCAAGCGCGGCCTCATCTACGATCGTCACGGCGCGCTGCTGGCGGCCAACCAGCCGAGCCATATCCTCTCCCTCGTGCGCGAGCGGGTGCCGGACCTCGAGGGGACGCTCAGCGCCCTCGGCGAGCTGGTCACCGTGGACGAGGACGACCTGGAAGCGTTCCGCCGCCGCCTCGGTCAGCGCCGCCCCTACGAGCCCGTGCCCCTGCGTTTCCGGCTCACCGAGGAGGAGCGTGCCCGGCTGGCGGTCAACCGCCACCGCCTGCCCGGCGTGGTGGTCGATGCGCAGCTCATGCGTCACTATCCGCAGGGTGACCTGTTCACGCACGCCATCGGCTACGTGGGGCGCATCAACGAGCGCGAGGCGGCGCGCCTGGACGCGTCGGACTACCGCGGGACCTTCCACATCGGCAAGACCGGCATCGAGCGCCGCTACGAGGACACGCTGCACGGTGAGGTCGGCTACCAGAACGTCGAGACCAACGCGCACGGCCGCGTGCTGCGCATCCTCGACCGCTTCGACCCCGAGCCCGGCCAGGACCTGGTACTCAACCTCGACAGCACGCTGCAGCGCGTGGCCACCGAGGCCCTTGGCGACCAGCGCGGTGCCGTGGTGGCCATGGACCCGGCGACCGGGGGCGTCCTCGCCCTGGTCTCCACGCCGGTCTTCGACGGCAACCTGTTCGTGAACGGCATCAGCAGCCGCGACTACAGCGCACTTCGCGACTCGCCGGACGTGCCGCTGTTCAATCGCGCCGTGCAGGGGCAGTACCCGCCGGGCTCCACGATCAAGCCGCTCATGGGCGTCGCCGGCCTGGAGTCCGGGCTGGTGACGCCGGAAAGCACCGTGCCGGACCCGGGCTGGTACCGGCTGCCCGGTGACACGCGGCGCTACCGCGACTGGATCCTGCGCATCCGCGGCACCGGCCACGCCCCGGAGGTGGACCTGCACATGGCGCTGGCGGAGTCCTGCGACGTGTATTTCTACGATCTCGCCCGACGCCTGACGGTGGACCGCATGCACGAATACCTCGCGCCCTTCGGCCTCGGCGCGCGCACGGGTATCGACACGACCAACGAGCGTCCAGGCGTGCTCCCCTCGAGCGACTGGAAGCGCAAGACCCTGGGTCAGCCCTGGTACCCGGGGGAAACGCTCAGCGTCGGCATCGGCCAGGGCTACATGCTGGCCACGCCGGTACAGCTGGCGGCGGCCACGGCGGCGATCGCCAACCGCGGCGTCTTCCACGTACCGAAGCTGGTCCGGCGTATCGGCGGCGATGCGGTGGCCCCCGCGCCGGCGCGGGTGATCGAGGCGGCGCCGGAGACCTGGGACGCGATCCACGAAGGCATGCGCGCCGTGGTCCACGGGGAGCGCGGCACGGCGAAGATCATCGCCCGTGGCCTCCAGTACCAGATGGCCGGGAAGACCGGCACCGCGCAGGTCATCGGCATCGCCCAGGGCGAGGTCTACGACGAGGACGAGATTGCCGAGCGCCATCGCAACCACGGCCTGTTCGTGGCCTTTGCCCCGCTCGAGGCGCCCACGATCGCGGTGGCCGTGATCGTGGAGAACGGCGGCGGCAGTACCGCCGCCTCACCGATCGCCCGCGAGGTGATCGACGCGTGGCTCCTGCGCGGGACCCTGGCCGATGGTTGATTACGTCCGCCAGCTGCCGGGGCATGAAGCGGGCCTGGGACGCGGCTCGCGTGCCGCCGCCGGACCGCGCTTCGACGTGCCGTTGCTGGTGCTGCTGCTGGCGCTCACCGGCTACGGCCTGGTCGTCCTGTACAGCGCCGCCGACGGGGACATGGGCGCGGTGATGCGCCAGGCGCGCTACTTCGTTCTCGGCTTCCTGGTGATGCTCGTCGCCGCCCAGTTCCCCCTGGTCCGCTACCAGCGCTGGTCGCCCTGGGTCTACCTGGGCGGACTTTTGCTGCTCTTCGGCGTGATGTTCTTCGGGGTCGGCGCCAAGGGCGCCCAGCGCTGGCTCGACCTCGGCGGGTTCCGTTTCCAGCCGTCGGAGATCATGAAGCTGCTGGTGCCCATGACCGTGGCCTGGTACCTCGCCGACCGGGTGCTGCCGCCGCGGCTGCCCTACCTGCTGGTCTGCTTCGGCCTCATCGCGCTGCCGGCGGCACTGATCCTGCAGCAGCCGGACCTGGGGACGGCGCTGCTCATCGCTGCCAGCGGCCTCTTCGTGGTGTTCATGGCGGGCATGGGCTGGCGCTACATCTTCGGCGCCGTGGCCCTCGCCCTGGCCTCCGCCTGGCCCATGTGGACCTTTGTGCTCAAGGACTACCAGCGCCAGCGCATCCTCACGCTGCTCAACCCCGAGAGCGACAAGCTCGGCGCCGGCTGGAACATCATCCAGTCGAAGACCGCCATCGGCTCCGGCGGCTGGTCCGGGAAGGGCTGGCTGGAGGGCACCCAGTCGCACCTCGATTTCCTGCCCGAGAGCCACACGGATTTCATCATCGCGGTGCTCGCGGAGGAGTTCGGCCTGCGCGGCGTCGTGCTGCTCCTGGCCCTGTACCTGCTCATCCTGCTGCGCGGTTTCTGGATCGGCCTCAATGCCCAGAGCACCTATGGCCGTATCCTCGCCGGCAGCCTCACGCTGACTTTCTTCGTCTACATCTTTGTTAATATGGGCATGGTGTCCGGGCTCCTGCCCGTGGTCGGTGTCCCGCTACCCCTGGTGAGCGCCGGGGGCACCTCCGTGGTCACACTGCTGGCGGGCTTCGGCCTGCTCATGGCCGTGGCTGCGGAGCAACGGGTCATCGGACAATGAGCCGCCATCCCGGCCAGCGAGGGAGCCCCATGCTGCACGCCTTTCCTGTCCCCCAGCCCCTGCGGCGCCTCGCGCTGCTCGCGGGCCTGTGTATCGCCCTGCCGGCCTGCGCAGAACACTACGGCGACCACCCGGCCGCCGCCGACTTCATCGACGAGCTGGTGGCCGAGGACGGTTTCGAGCGCGAGGAACTGGAGGCACTGTTCGCGCAGGCGGAACGCCAGGACAGCATCCTCGAGGCGATCGCCCGGCCGGCGGAGAAAACCAAGCCCTGGCACGAGTACCGGGATATCTTCCTCACCGACCGCCGCATCGACGAGGGCATCGCCTTCCTGGCCAAGCACCGCGACACCCTCGCCGCCGCCGAGGCGGAGAGCGGCGTACCGGCGCCGGTGATCGCCGCGGTGCTCGGCGTGGAAACCTACTACGGCCGCATCACCGGCAGCTATGCGGTCATCGACGCCCTGTCCACGCTCGCCTTCGACTACCCGCCGCGTTCGCCGTTTTTCCGCCGGGAGCTGCGCCACTTCCTGCTGCTCGCGCGGGAGCAGGGCCTGGACCCGGCAACCCTCGAGGGGTCCTACGCCGGCGCCATGGGCTACGGCCAGTTCATGCCCAGCAGCTACCGCAGCTACGCGGTGGATTTCGACGGCGACGGGCTCGCCGACATCTGGAACAACCCGGCCGATGCCATCGGCAGCGTCGCCAATTACCTCGCGCGCCACGGCTGGCGACCGGGCGAGCCGGTAGCGGCGCGCGCGACCCTCGCCGGGCCCGTGCCCGCTGACTGGTTCGACGACGGCCTCGACGCCGAGCGCACGGTCGCCGAGCTCGGTGCCGGGGGGCTCGTCGCCGGTCGCGAGCTGCCGGCCGAGGCGCCGGCGCTGGCGCTGTCGCTGCAGGGTGACGACGGGCCCGAGTACTGGATCGGCCTGCCCAACTTCTACGTCATCACCCGCTACAACCACAGCGCGCTGTACGCGATGGCCGTGTACCAGCTGAGCGAGCGCCTGCGCGAAGGTGCCGGCGCATGAGCCTTCCCTGGGGCCTGGGCTGCCTGCTGATCGTCGGCCTCGGCGGCTGCAGCGTCACGGAACCGCCCGACGGCGCGCCGCTGAAGCCCATCGCGGCACACGAGGTGCCGGATGCCGTGCCCCGCGCCGAGCCTATCCTGCGCGCCGGGAACAGCAGCCCCTACGTGGTCAACGGCAAGACCTATCGCGTGCTGCCGACGGCGGCGGGCTACCGCGCCGAGGGTATCGCCTCCTGGTACGGGACGCGGTTCCACGGCCGCGAGACCGCCAACGGTGAGCCCTACGATCTCTACGGTCCCACCGCGGCCCACCGGACGTTGCCCATTCCCTCCTACCTCAGGGTCACCAACCTCGCCAACGGGCGTTCCATGGTGGTGCGGGTGAACGACCGCGGGCCTTTCCACGCGGACCGGGTCATCGACCTCAGCTACGGCGCCGCCGTGCGCCTGGGCTTCGCCGAGGCCGGAACCGCGCCGGTCCGCCTGGAGGCTCTCGCCCTCGCCGGCGTTGACGACCGCCGCGACAGCGAGGCCGGGGTCTACCGCTACCTGCAGCTCGGCGCGTTCTCCAGCCCGGAGACGGCGGAGAGCCTGCGCGCCCAGGTGGCCGCGCTGGTCGATGCACCGGTGACGGTGACACCGGTCGAGGTGCACGGTCGCGCCCTGAACCGCGTCCGCGTCGGCCCCGTGCGCGACGAGGCGCACCTGGAGTCCGTGCGGGCGCTGCTGCGCTCGCGCGGCCTCGACCCTGGGCAGGCCCTGCCCTGAGAGTACCGCTTTCCCGCCGGCACCGGGGGGCTTCCTTTCGCTGGCCCGGGCCATGCGGTAACATCGCGCGCTCCTAGCCATCGGGGGATTGCCTGCCATGCGTCGACTCGCCTTCGCCATTCTCGGCCTGTTCCTGGCCGCGCAGGGCCAGGCCCAGAGCATCGTGCCCGCGCCGCCGCAGGTCGCCGCCGAGGCGTTCATCCTGGTCGACGCCGCGACCGGCTTCGTCATCGCCAGCGAGAAACCCGACGCGGCGCTGCCCCCGGCCAGCCTGACCAAGCTCATGACCAGCTACGTGCTGGCCAACGAGATCGCCGAGGGGCGGCTCTCGCGCGACGAGCAGGTGGTGGTCAGCGAGAACTCCTGGTCCCAGAATCCGGTCTTCAACGGCTCTTCCCTGATGTGGATCGAGCCCGGCAAGGATGTAACCATCGGCGAGCTCGAGCGCGGCATCGTCATCGCCTCGGGCAACGACGCGACCGTGGCCGTGGCCGAGCACATCGCCGGCAGTGAGGAGGCCTTCGCCGAGCTCATGAACCAGCACGCCGAGCGTCTGGGTCTCAGCAACAGCCACTTCATGAACTCCCACGGGCTGCCGGACCCGAATCACTACACCACGGCGCGGGACCTCGCCAAGCTGTCCGCGGCGATCATCCGCGAGTTCCCCGAGCACTATGCCCGCTACAAGGAGCTCGATTACACCTACAACGACATCAAGCAGTACAACCGCAACAAGCTGCTGCGCGAGGATCCGTCCGTCGACGGTCTGAAGACCGGTTACACCAGCGAGGCCGGCTATGGCCTGGTGGCCTCCGCGAAGCGCGGCGACATGCGGCTCATCTCGGTCGTGCTCGGCACCAGCAGCCCCACGGCGCGTAAGAACGAGACCCGCAGCCTGCTCAACTACGGCTTCCGCTTCTACGAGACGGCCCGCCTTCTCGATGCGGGCGAGGAACTGGAAAAGCCGCGGGTCTGGAAAGGGCAGGTGGACTACGCGCCCGTCGGCGTCCTCGACGAGATCGTGCTCACGCTGCCCCGGGGCAAGCGCCAGCAGGTGGAGCAGCGCGTGGCCCTGGTCGATGATATCGAGGCACCGCTGGCCGTGGGCGACAGCGTCGGCACGCTGACGCTTCTGCTCGATGGCGAGCTGCTCTACCAGGGCCCGGTGGTCGCGCTCGAGGCGGTGGCGCCCGGCGGCTTCTTTGCGCGGCTCTGGGACATCATCCTCATGTGGCTCGCGAGCCTCTTCGGCGGCTGAG
>CAJWWA010000166.1 GCA_913048495.1 uncultured Halieaceae bacterium | reverse complement strand
TCGAACAGGATCACGGCGTAGGGCCGACGGCGCACCGCTTCGGTGAGCTGGCCACCGGCCTCATAGCCCACGTAGCCGGGAGGTGCCCCGATCAAACGGCTCACGGTGTGCTTCTCCATGTACTCCGACATGTCGATGCGAACCATGGCGTCATCGCTGTCGAACAGCCGGTTGGCGAGGGCTTTGGAGAGTTCCGTCTTGCCCACACCCGTGGGGCCGAGGAAAAGGAAGCTGGCGATGGGGCGGTTCGGATCGCTCAGCCCCGCCCTGGACCGTTGAATCGCATCGGCGACGGCGGTGACGGCCTGGTGCTGGCCGATCACCCGCTGATGCAGATCATCTTCGAGTTGCAGCAGCTTCTCCATTTCGCTCTGCACCAGCCGCGCCACAGGGATTCCGGTCCACTTGGCGATCACCTCGGCGATGTCGTCTTCACTCACCTCCTCCCGCAGCAAGCCTTTCTCGCCAGGCTCCTCTGAGGCGATCTGGGCTTCCTGTTCGAGCAACTGCTTCTGCAGCGAGGCCAGGGTGCCGTATTCCAGTTCCGCTGCTTTGTTCAGGTCGTAGCTGCGTTTGGCCTGTTCCACCTGCAGCTGCACCCGTTCGATCTCTTCCTTGAGCGACGACAGCTCATCGATCGCTCCTTTCTCCTGCTGCCACTGGGCATTCAGGGAACTTTGCTGTTCGCCCAGTTCCGCCAGTTCCCGTTCAATCCGTTGCAAGCGTTCCTGGCTGGCGCTGTCGGATTCACGGCCGAGGGAGAGCTTCTCCATCTCCAGCTGCAGGATCTTGCGATCGATTTCATCGATCTCCTCCGGTTTGGAGGTGATCTCCATCTTCAGGCGGGCGGCTGATTCATCCACAAGATCGATCGCTTTGTCCGGCAGGAAGCGGTCGGTAATGTAACGGGCGGAGAGGTCCGTGGCCACGCGCAGCGCCTTGTCGGTGTAGCGCAGGCCGTGGTGCTCCTCGAAGCGGGACTTGAGACCCTTGAGAATCTTGTAGGCGTCATCGGGGCTCGGCTCCAGCACGTCCACCTTCTGGAAGCGCCGCGACAGGGCGCGGTCCTTGTCGAAGATGCCCCGTTATTCGCTGAAAGTGGTGGAGCCGATGCAGCGCAGCTTGCCGGAGGTGAGCAGCGGCTTTAACAGGTTGCTCGCATCCATGACGCCGCCGGAAGCGGCCCCGGCGCCGATGATCGTGTGGATCTCGTCGATGAAGAGGATGGCCCCCTCCCGGCGCTTGAGCTCGGCGAGCAGGCCCTTGAAGCGCTTCTCGAAATCGCCCCGGTACTTGGTCCCCGCGAGGAGCGCGCCAAGGTCCAGCGCGTAGACACAGCCGTCCTTTAGCAGCTCGGGCACCTCGCCGTCGACGATCATCTTCGCCAGGCCCTCGGCGATGGCGGTCTTGCCCACCCCGGACTCGCCCACCAGCAGCGGGTTGTTCTTGCGCCGGCGGGCCAGCACCTGCACCACCCGCTCCACCTCGGCGATGCGGCCGATGAGGGGGTCGATGCGACCGGCCTCGGCCTCGGCGTTCAGGTTGGTGGCGTAGGTGTCGAGGGGGTTGGCCTCGGCTTCCTCGGCGCCCGCCTCGGCGGTGGCACCGGGGATCTGCTCGTCATCGCCCTCCTCGTCGGACACCTTGGAGATGCCGTGGGTGATGTAGTTGACGACGTCGAGACGGGTGACGCTCTGGGTTTTGAGGAAGTAAACGGCCTGGCTTTCCTGCTCGGAGAAAATTGCGACCAGGACATTGGCGCCGGTCACCTCGCTCTTGCCGGAGGACTGCACGTGGAACACCGCGCGCTGCAGTACCCGCTGGAAGCCCAGGGTGGGCTGCGTCTCGCGCTCCGCGTCGTCCTCCGGGATCAGCGGCGTGGTCGAATCGATGAACTCGACGAGGTCACCGCGCAGGTTGCTGATCTCGGCGCCGCAGGCCTTGAGGACCCGGATGGCGTCGTTGTTGTCGAGGAGCGCGAGGAGCAGGTGCTCCACGGTCATGAACTCGTGCCGGCGTGCCCTCGCCGCCCGGAACGCGTCGTTGAGGGTCTGCTCAAGATCCTTGCTCAGCATGGCCAGTGCTCCCCGGGGTTCAACCCTCCGATGCCTCGATTTCGCACAGGAGCGGATGCTGATTCTCCCGTGCGTACTGGTTAACCTGCGCCGCCTTGGTCTCGGCGATATCCCGGGTGTAGACGCCGCAGACGCCCTTGCCCTGGGTGTGCACCGTGAGCATGACCTGGGTCGCCTGCTCGCGGTTCATGAGGAAGAACAGCTCCAGGACTTCGACGACGAACTCCATGGGCGTGTAGTCGTCGTTGAGGAGGACGACCTTGTACAGCGGGGGCTTCTTGAGCTCGGGCCGCGCATTCTCGAGCGCGAGACCGCCATCGGCGTCGTCTTCCTGCGCGGACAGGCGCACGGGGAAACGGCTGCGCATCATGCTCACGATACTGCTCTTCGGCTCCCTCGGATTTAATGCCAACGCCTGCATTATAAGACAAATCTCCTTGAATCCCAGCGCGCGCGCAGTGGGTTTCACGTACAGGAATGACGGTGTGTCAAGGTCCCGGGCCGTGGCGCAGGCCTGCCCCCGGTCATCCATGACGACGCAAAAAAAAGGCCCGCTCGCGCGGGCCTCTTGCGGAGCGCAACGGCCTCACATGTGCTCGATGAGCGCGTCGCCGAAGCCCGAGCAGCTGACCAGGGTGGCGCCTTCCATGAGGCGCTCGAAGTCGTAGGTCACCGTGCCGGCCTGGATAGCGCCGTTCATGCCGTTGATGATGAGGTCGGCGGCCTCGTTCCAGCCGAGGTGACGCAGCATCATCTCGGCAGAGAGGATCAGCGAGCCCGGGTTCACCTTGTCCTGGCCGGCGTACTTCGGCGCGGTGCCGTGGGTCGCCTCGAACAGCGCCACGGTGTCGGACAGGTTGGCTCCCGGCGCGATGCCGATGCCGCCGACCTGGGCCGCCAGGGCGTCGGAGAGGTAGTCGCCGTTGAGGTTCAGGGTGGCGACCACGCTGTAGTCCTTCGGCCGCGTCAGGATCTGCTGCAGCATGGCGTCGGCGATCACGTCCTTGATGACGATCTGCTTGCCGTTGTTCGGGTTCTTGATCTCGACCCAGGGGCCGCCGTCGAGGAGCTCACCACCGAACTCTTCCTGGGCCAGCTGGTAGCCCCAGTCGCGGAAGGCGCCCTCGGTGAACTTCATGATGTTGCCCTTGTGCACGAGGGTCACGGAGGGCAGGTCCTGGTCGATGGCGTACTGGATGGCCTTGCGCACCAGGCGCTGGGTGCCTTCCTTCGACACCGGCTTGATGCCGATGCCGCAGTTTTCGGGGAAGCGGATCTTGGTGGCGCCCATCTCGTTGATGATGAAGTCGATGACCTTCTTCGCCTCGTCCGTGTCCGCCTGGTACTCGATGCCGGCGTAGATGTCCTCGGAATTCTCGCGGAAGATGACCATGTTGCAGTCGCCGGGGTTCTTCACCGGCGAGGGCACGCCCTCGAACCAGCGCACCGGGCGCAGGCAGGTGTAGAGGTCGAGCTCCTGGCGGAGAGCCACGTTCAGGGAGCGGAAACCACCGCCCACCGGGGTGGTCAGCGGACCCTTGATCGCCACCGAGTAGGTCTTGATGGCCTCCAGGGTTTCGCCGGGGAACCAGTCGCCCTCGTAGAGTTCGGCGGCCTTCTCGCCGGTGTAGATCTCCATCCAGGAGATTTTCTTCTTGCCGCCGTAGGCCTTCTCAACGGCAGCGTCGACCACCTTGATCATGACCGGGCTGATATCCACCCCGATGCCGTCACCCTCGATGTAGGGGATGATCGGGTTGTCCGGGACGCTGAGGCTGTGGTCGTCATTGACCGTGATGCGTTCACCCGTCTCGGGCACCTGGATGTGCTGATAGCCCATTGAATGTCTCCAATACTGTGTGGTTGGATGGTGAGCGGTTTAACGCCCTTGTGGGGCTCCGCTCAAGCGGCACACAGTGTACCAGATTTACCTCCGCGCCTCCCCTTGCAAGGCGCAGCTGCGCCGCCTCTGCGGCCTTGACGGACGCTCGATCGAGCCTTGACCGGGCCATCACTGAGCCGGCACTGAGCCACCGCCGAGAAAGTAGCCGGGAGAGCCCCCGTGGCCGAGATCATCCTGTTCAACAAGCCCTTCCGGGTGCTGAGCCAGTTCACCGACAGCGAGGGCCGGCGCACGCTCGCAGACTTCCTAGACGCCCCCGGTTTCCGCCCCGCCGGCCGCCTTGACTACGACTCCGAGGGGCTGCTCCTGCTCACCGACGACGGGGCCCTGCAGCAGCGGATCGCCAACCCCCGCCACCGACACTGGAAGACCTACCTCGCACAGGTCGAGGGCGAGGCGACGGAGGCGCGGCTCGCGGCGCTGCGCGCGGGGCCAGCGCTCAAGGACGGCCCCACGCTGCCCTGCCGGGTTCGCCGCATCAGCCCGCCGCCGCTGTGGCCGCGGGTGCCGCCGGTGCGCCAGCGCCAGTCGGTCCCGGACTGCTGGCTCGAGCTGTCACTGCGCGAGGGCCGCAACCGGCAGGTGCGCCGGATGACGGCCGCGGTCGGCCTGCCCACGCTGCGCCTGGTGCGCACCGCGATCGCCGACTGGACCCTCGGCGGCCTCGCCCCCGGTGCCTGGCGGCGTACCCGGGTACACCTGCCGGCGGCGCCGGCGCGGGGGCGGCGGTGAGTCGCTGGGCGCCGCGGGCGACGGTCGCCACGGTGGTCTTCGACGGCAGTCGCTACCTGCTGGTGGAAGAGCGGGACAAGGCCAGCGGGGCGCGGGTCTTCAACCAGCCGGCAGGGCACCTCGAGCGCGGCGAGGGGCTGGCCGAGGCCGCGCTGCGCGAAGTCCGCGAGGAGACCGCGTGGCAGGTCGAACTCACGGGCATCATCGGCGTATCCCTCTATACCCCGCCGGCCGGCAGCCCCGACTTTCTGCGCACGACCTTCCTCGCGCGGCCGCTGTCGCGACTGTCCGGCTCGGCCATCGACGACGACATCAACGCCGTGCACTGGCTCCGCTACGAGGAAATCCTCGCGCGTTCTGCTAGAATGCGCAGCCCGCTGGTGCTCGCCGCCATAGAGCGCCACCGCGCCGGCGCCATCCACTCCCTGGAACTGCTCTTCGACCCTTGACTGGCCTGTGCTGACGCCGTGACCGCCAACGCTTCCAAGACCGTCATCGTCGGCATGTCCGGCGGCGTCGACTCGTCGGTGAGTGCCCTCCTCCTGCTCGAGGCCGGGTACCGGGTCGAGGGCCTGTTCATGAAGAACTGGGACGAGGACGACGGGACGGAGTACTGCACGGCCAAGGCCGATTACGCCGACGCCCAGGCCGTGGCGGACCGCCTCGGCATCACCCTGCACGGCGCCAACTTCGCCGCCGAGTACTGGGACAACGTCTTCGAGCACTTTCTCGCCGAGTACCGGGCCGGACGCACGCCGAACCCGGATATCCTCTGCAACCGCGAGATCAAGTTCCGCGCCTTCCTCGACTACGCGCTACACCTCGGTGCCGACTGTATCGCCACCGGGCACTACGCCCGCCGCGGCAGCGACGAGGCCGGCAGGGCCACGCTGCTGAAGGGCCTGGACGCCAACAAGGACCAGAGCTACTTCCTCCACGCCGTCGGCCACGAGGAACTCGCCCGCACGCTCTTCCCCCTGGGTGAGCTGCCGAAGCCACGGGTGCGGGACCTGGCCGCCGCCGCGGGGTTCGTGACCCACGACAAGAAGGACTCCACGGGCATCTGCTTCATCGGCGAGCGCCGCTTCAGCGATTTCCTGAAGCAGTATCTGCCCGCACAGCCCGGGGACATCGTCAGCCTGGACGGCGAGCACCTCGGTCGCCACCAGGGGCTCATGTACCACACGATCGGCCAACGCCAGGGCCTCGGTATCGGCGGCCTCGCCGGGCGCGACGAGGCGCCCTGGTACGTAGTCGGCAAGGACCTCGAGGCCAACGAGCTCCTCGTCGCCCAGGGCAACGATCACCCGGCGCTCTACAAGGAGACGCTGTGGACCAGCCCGCCGACCTGGGTCAGTGGCGAGGCTCCGTCCCTGCCGCTGCACTGTGCCGCCAAGATCCGCTACCGCCAGGCCGACCAGGCCTGCACGGTCCACGCGGACGGGGACGGCCTGCGCGTCGTCTTCGATACACCCCAGCGCGCCGTCACCCCCGGCCAGTCGGCGGTGTTCTACCAGGGTGACCGCTGCCTCGGCGGTGCCATCATCGAGCGCGCGGCCTGACCCCGTGGCGGCGCCGCTGAAGGAGCAGGCCCTTGCCCTGGCCGGCGTCGCCCAGGCGGCGCGTCTGGTCGACCAGGTCGCGCGTACGGGCAGCTACCCGGAGCGCTTCCTCGCGGCCTCCATCCGCAGCCTGTTCCAGTTCGACCCGCCCGACACGGCGGCCGTCTATGACGGCCTGCCGGGAGTCAAGCTGGGCCTCGACACGCTGGCCGCGATCCTCGCCAACCGGCAGGCGCCGGAGCACCGCGAGGTGGTCCGCTACGTATTTTCCCTGCTCTACCTCGAGCGCCGTTTCGCGGCGGACCCGGAGCGCATGGCGGTGGTCCGCTCGCGCCTGGAGCACGCGAGCTTCAAGGCGGAGCATTTCAGCAGCCATGTCGGCCCCGTCTGCCACAGCCTGGCGGGTATCTACCAGGACACGCTGAGTACGCTGCGCTTCCGCATCAAGGTGACCGGCAGCGCCCAGCACCTGCAGGATCCGCGCATGGCCGACACGGTGCGCGCACTGCTTCTCGCCGGCGTTCGCTCCGCCCACCTCTGGCGTCAGCTCGGCGGCCGCCGCTGGCGCCTCGTGTTCGAGCGGCGCCGCCTCCTGGCGGCCTGCCAGGCGCTGTCCCGGGAACTTGGGGTGGTGTAACATCCCGGCTTTTTCCGGGGAGCCACCCATGGAGCTTTCGGCCTTAACCGCGGTCTCGCCCATCGACGGTCGCTACGGCGACAAGACCCGCGCCCTGCGCGACATCTTCAGCGAGTACGGCCTGATCAAGCGCCGCGTCCTGGTCGAGGTGCGCTGGCTGCAGCAGCTCGCCGCGCACCCGCGCATTACCGAGGTTCCCGCCCTTTCCGAGGACGCCAACGCGCGGCTGGAGCAGCTGCTGACTGCTTTCGGGCCCGACGCCGCCGCCCGCGTCAAGGCGATCGAGGCGACGACCAACCACGACGTGAAGGCCGTCGAGTACTTCCTCAAGGAGCGCATCGCCGATTCGCCGGAGCTGGCCGCGGTCAGCGAGTTCGTGCACTTCGCCTGCACCTCCGAGGACATCAACAACCTCTGCCACGCGCTCATGCTGCGCGACGGCATCGA
>CAJWWA010000165.1 GCA_913048495.1 uncultured Halieaceae bacterium | reverse complement strand
CTTGGCCGGCGAGCCGGGGAAGAGCTTGAGCAGGTAGAGGCTCGTGCCCTTGTCGGCCCCGAGTTCCTGCCGGCAGTACTTCACCAGCGCCCGCATGGCCGGGGAGCTGTCGTAGGTCGCGTAGTAGCGCCGCAGGAGCTCGAGCACCTCCCAGTGGGGATCGTCCAGGGCAATGCCTTCTTCCGCGGCCAGCGCCGCCGCCACCTCGCGGTTCCAGTCGGTGCTGTCGCGCAGGAAACCGTCCTTGTCCAGCGGGGGCAGGGCCACGGTCACGGCTCAGAACCAGGCACGCTGCGTCGCGTGCTGCTCCGTCAGGGCGAGAAAGCCCGCCGCATCCACCGCGGCAACGCGCGGATCGCAGCGCTCTGCCAGGCCGCAGGCGGCGAGGTCTGCGGCGAGCACGTGCAGCGTCACGCCGGTGCGCGCCCAGGCATCCAGCGCGGGCGCCGCCGCGTGCCAGGCCCCCTCGCCGTGGAACAGCACCGCATCCCCGTCCCGGAGCTGGGCGAGGGCCGCCGGCGTGGCGTCGTCGCCGGGCAGCAGGTTGACCGTGTGCAGGGCCATCAGAAGGACAACAGGTGCGCGTGCCGCTCCTGCAGCTCGCGCTGCGCCGCGGCATCGAGCACGGTGACGAAGGCCGGCAGGTCGCCGGCGGCCAGGCCGTGGCGGGCGAGGGCGTCGGCGTCGGCGTAGACCGCCTCGAGGTCATAAAGAGGCATCGAATCGATCAGCCGGCGCAGGCTCTTGCGGCCGATGGGGGCTGGCTCTTGCGCGGGCGCGAGCTGCAGCACGCCGGGGCCAGCGAACAGCACGCTCGTCGGCTGGTCGAAGGCCGCGTAGGCGAGCGCGGCGTCCAGCCCCGCACGCGCCAGGGTGCCCGCGTAGGGCGCCCGGTTCATGACCAGCAGCGTGGGTTTCACGGCGCGCCGCCGCCGAAGGTCAGGGTACGGTCGGCGGCGGCGGTGGCCTCCACCAGCAGCCCGAGGCCGCCGAGCACGAAGCCCTCCGCCAGGGTCGCGGCCGGGCGTTCGAAGCGCGCGGCTTCGTCGCTGTCCAGCACGCCGTGGCGCACGGCGGAGCCGATACAGGCCACCAGTTCGACGCCGTGCTGGCGGGCGAGCGCCTGCCAGCCCTCCCGGGGTGACGGTTCGTCGCCCGGGGGTACGGCGCTGGCCAGCGCCACCTGCGTTCCCGCATCGGAAAAGAACACCCGGGGCAGCGCGTGGCCCGCATCCAGCGCGGCTTCGCAGAGGCCGATGGCGGCGCGGTGCACGGCGGTGGCCTGGGGCGGGGCGAGCACGAGGAGGGCGTAGTGCATGGGCGCGGATTATAAACAAAAAACCCCGGCGGGGCCGGGGTCTCGGGACGCGGGCGGAGCCGCCGTCAGTCGTCGCCGCCGAGCGCCGTGAGCAGGCTCAGCAGGTGGATGAACAGGTTGTAGATGTTCAGGTACAGGCCCACCGTGGCGCGGATGTAGTTGGTCTCGCCGCCGTGGATGATGCGGCTCGTGTCGAACAGGATCAGGCCCGACATGATGAACACCACGGCCGAGGAGATCGTCAGCGACAGCGCCGGGATCGCCAGGAAGATGTTCGCGATCATGGCCACCACGGCGATCAGCAGGCCCACCATCAGGAAGCCGCCGAGGAAAGAGAAATCCTTTCGGGTAGTCAACGCATAGGCGGACAGGCCGAAGAATACGATCGCGGTGCCGCCGAGCGCCTGCAGCACGAGCGAAGAGCCGCCCGGCATCGACAGGTAGTAGCTGAGCAGCGGGCCGAGGGAGGCGCCCATGACGCCCGTGAAGGCGAAGATCGCGGGCAGGCCTTTCGCGCTGTCTGCGAGGCGGTTGACCACGAACAGGAGGCCGAAACCGACCAGCGTCAGCACGAGGGCGGCGCCGTGGCCGAGCCCGAGCGCCATGGACAGGCCCGCGGTACCGGCACTGAAGAGCAGGGTCATCCCCAGCAGCATGTAGGTGTTGCGCAGCACCTTGTTGGTGCTTGCCACCTGCTCCATGCCGCTGCTGGCAACGTTGTAAAGGCTTCTGTTCTCCATCGTTAACTCCGTTGGGATACGTGCGGTAGTAGGACCGGGAAAGCCGCCATGGGTTCCCTGCCATGCAGTAGAGAGTATGGGGGCTGTGGGCCGCTTTGCAAGCGCGATCGGCGCCCTCAGCCGAGCCCTCGCGACAGGAGCTGGACAGCGCCGAGCGCGGCGAGGATCGAGCCCGCACCCCCCGCGAGCCAGGCGATGCTGCGCCCTGCGGGCGCCGCGAGGCGCCGGACGCGCTCGCGCTGACCACCCGCCGCCAGGCCCAGGGCAATGGCCAGCGCGAGCACCAGGCCGGAGACGTTCCACCACAGCCAGGACACGCTCGGCAGCGCCAGCGCGATGACCGCGTTGCCGGCGATGCCCGCGAGGAAACCGAGGATCGCCGGGGCGCCGCGCGCCGCCGGCGCAAACAGCGCGAGGAGAAACAGGGCGAGGAGGGGGCCGTTGGCCATGGAGCCGACCTTGTTGATCGCCTCGAGCACCGTCGGGGCGATGTGTTCCACGGTGAAGGAAAAGGCCACGGCGGCCGCGCCCCAGGCGAAGGTGACCCAACGCGAGAGGCGGAACAGCTGCTCCTCGCCGCGCAGCCGGTCGCGGTCGATAAAGTCTTCCAGCGTGGCCGCGGACAGGCTGTTCAGCGCCGAGTCGATGGAGGACATGGCGGCGGCGAACAGGCCGACGATGGCGAGGCCCGCAAAGCCTGGGGCGAATTCACGGGAGACGAAGGCGGGAAACACCAGGTTGATGTTGGCGCTGCCGTCCGCCGTGCGCGGCAGCGAGGCGAGGAACTCGGGCTGTCGCGCGGCATAGGCGGCAAGGCCCAGGCCGAGGAGGCAGTAGGCCACCACGAGCGGGAAGCGGAGCAGGCCGTTCAGCACCAGCACGCGTTCCAGCCCCCGCTGGTCCCGCGCCGCCAGCAGGCGCTGGGCCTGACTCTGGTCGCAGCCGTAGTAGGCCACGTAGAGGAAGAAACCGCCGAACAGCATGGGCCAGAAACCGTAGTCATTGCCGGTGCTGAGGCCCCAGTCGTTGACTAGCGGGCCGAGGCGGGGCGCGAGGCCGTCCAGGTCCGCCAGCAGCGGCTCGGCCAGCCACGCGACGGTGAACAGTACGGCAGCTATCAATAGCAGCATCTGCACCACGTCGGAGATGACCACCGCGCGCATGCCGCCGAGCACGTCGTAGGCGATGGTGATGCCCATGAGCAGGCAGACCGCGACCGGGTAGCTGAGCCCGGTGATGAGGCCGAGCACCGAGGCGACGCCGTACACGGTCACGCCCGTGGCGACGCCGCGGAACACGAGGAAGCAGCCGCTGGCGAGGCGGCGGGCCGCCGGTCCCAGCCGCTCCTCGAGGAAGGCATAGATCGAGATGACGCCGCTGGCGTGAACCGGCGCGAACAGAAAGCAGAGCGCCAGCATGGCCAGCGGTACCGCGAGCTCGTACTGCAGCCAGAGCAGCCCGCCGGCTGCGGCGAAGCCCACGAAGGCCGGCGCCCCCAGCAGGCTGTTGGTGGAGCACTGGGTGGCGATGATGGAGGTGGCCAGCGCCCAGTCCGGCAGGCCGTGGCCGGCGAGGTAGTAGTCTTCCCGCGAGTGCTGGTGCCGGCCGAGGCCCACCGCGAGGAGCAGCATGCCCGCGAGGTAGGAGCCGATGACCCACCAGTCGAGCGTGGTCACCGCGCCGGCTCTGGGAGTGGCCGTGGTTGCAGTGACGCGCGGCGCTGGCCTAAGGTGTGGAGGAGTTCGTGCACAGCGAGGTTGCTCTCCATGGTTCGCCTGCTCTTCCTGTTTTCCATCCTTCTGACCCTGGCCGCGTCGCCACTTCACGCTGCTGGAACGGACGTGTCCTACACGGTCAACGGCGAACCCTTCGAAGGGTACTTCGCCGCTGCCGGCGACGCCAAGGGCCTCGTGCTTCTCATCCACGACTGGGACGGTCTCACCGACTACGAGCGCCAGCGCGCGGACATGCTGGCGAAGCTGGGCTACGACGTGTTCGCCGCCGACCTGTTTGGCGCAGGCGTGCGCCCGACGAAGGTGGAGGACAAGCGCCAGCACACCGGTGAGCTGTACAAGGACCGCGAGCGCATGCGCGCGCTCATCCGCGGCGCGCTCGCGGAAGCGCAGCGCCAGGGCGGTGATGTGGGTAATGCGGTCACCATGGGCTACTGCTTCGGCGGCGCGGCGGTGCTGGAGTTCGCCCGCTCGGGCGCCGCGCTGAAAGGCTTCGCGACGTTCCATGGCGGCCTCGGCACGCCGCAGGGGCAGGACTACCGCGCGGTGGCCGGCCCGGTCGCCGTTTACCACGGCAGTGCCGACGCCGCGGTGACGCTCGAGGATTTTGCGGCCCTCGCCGCCGCGCTGGAAGAGAATGGGATTCCCCACGAGATGACGACCTATGGCGGCGCGCCGCACGCGTTTACCGTATTCGGCAGCGACCGCTATCGCGCTGGCGCGGATGAACAGTCCTGGGCCGCTTTCCAGGATTTCCTGGAGCGCGTCCTGGACTGACACGAGGGCGGCTTGAGGTTGGCAAGGGGTGACTGAAAAGCCCTGCAATTTCCCGCCGGCGTTCTAGACTTGCCTGTGGGGGGAAATAGGAGAGGAGAGACCCGTGGTAGACCAGGACGCGCCCGGCCTCGAGGCGCATTTCATCCGCATGAAGGAGGCTGTCGCCGGGCAGCTCACCCGCTTTTCGCTGGTGGGCGCGATTGCCGACAACCTCCAGCAGAAGCAATGGGAATCCCGCCGCAATGCGGCGCTCGCCGCACTCGGGGAGGCGGCCCTCAAGGCCTGCTTGAAGGACGGTGACCTGAAAGCCCGCCTGCTGCCCCGCGTCGCCGCCGGCGACCGGGCGCGGGTTCAGGCCCTCTTCGCCGGCGACCTCGACAGCCCGGACGCTGCGCCGGGTCAGGCTTCCGGGGAGACCGCGTCCCCCGCGGCCGCGTCCCGTCCGGCGGCGGCTCCGGCGCCCGCTCCCGCAGAGAGCGCCGAGCCCGCGACCTGGACTGCGGACGACTTCCGCCGCTACCTGCGCAAGCAGAGGCCGCGCAACCGCACGGAGCTGCGCAAGCTGAACGGTGCGGTCTACCGGCAACTGCAGAAGCGCCACCCGGCGCTGCTCGAGGAGCTGCTGCCCAGCCAGCGAAGCGGGGCGGGGACCCGCACGGCCTGAGCCGGGCGCGGGGGCGGTCAGCAGCAGCCAAGCTCGACCTGTTGAGCCTGTGCAGGAGCCTCGTTGCGGGGCTCCTGGGGTTATTCTGCACCGAGGTCCCGGCGCAGGAATCCTGGCCGGCGATGGCGCTGCCCGCGGAGCATGCCCCGGTCCCGGCGGCGGCGGTGCGGGTGCTGCGCGACCCGGCAGGTACGCTGGCCCCGGCGGAGGCCCTGGCGCGCCTGCGCAGCGGGGACGCGACTGCCGACGGCGCGCTCAATGCCGGTATCACCGGCGATACGTTCTGGGCCGCCATGCGCCTGAGCAACGCGGAGCCGGAGCGGCGCACGGTGGTGCTCGCTCACGACTACGCGCCCACGGACCGCGTTGCGCTCTACGGCGCTGAGGGCATGCGGCTGGCGGGCGATGGCGTGCCGCGGGCCGACTCGACCTACCCGCGGCGCCTTGCCAACTTCCCGCTGACCTTCGACGCGGGGGAGTCGCGCACGATCCTCGTCGAGCTGCGCAGCAGTGCCAACATGAACTTCGCGTTCTCCCTCTGGTCGCCCGCCGCCTACGCGCGCTCAGAAGGCATCATTCTCGCCGCCTACGGGTTCCTGTTCGGTGCCCTCGCGCTGACGCTGCTCTGGCTGCTCTATGGTGTCGTCCTCTATCGCGACCGTACGGCCCTGGCCATGGCGGTGTACCTCGCCGCCTGGGGTGCCTACATCGGTTTTCTCAACGGCCTGTTCACGGGCTGGCTTGCACCGCTGTCGACCTCCGTCCTCTACTACGCGCACATCGCCACCATCGGCTTGCTGTTCGGGTCCGGTGCGCTGTTCTTCCGCCGTTTCCTCCAGCTGGCCGCTTTCTACCCGCGGGCTGACAAGGGCCTCCGCGTGCTGCAGTGGGCGAGCTTCCTGGCGCCGACACTGTTCTTCCTGGGCCTGCCCGCCATCCTCGTGTCCTCGGTGTTCCTCCTGCTGACCGGCGTGGCGCCCGTGTTCAACTCGCTCTTCGCGGCCTGGCTGTGGGGTCGGCGGCATCCCTTTGCCGGTGTTTTCACCGTGGGTTGGGCGGTGGCTCATGGCAGCGCGCTGCTGAATACGCTGCGCATCGCCGGCCATCTGCCGCCGGCGGACTGGATCGTGCACCTGCCAGCGGTCGGTATCGTGATCGCCCTGCCCTGTTTCGCCTGGGGCGTGGCGCGCCGCCTCCGCAAGGAGCACCGCCTCGCTTTCAGCGACGCACTGACGGGCCTCGCCAACCGGCACCGCTTCGAGGCCGTCCTCGACCAGGAGTTGCTGCGCGCTGACCGGCACGGGCACAGCCTGGCCCTGCTGCTGGTGGATGCCGACCACTTCAAGGCCGTGAACGATGTTCACGGGCACGCGGTGGGTGACCGCGTGCTGGCGGAGCTCGGTCGCGTGATCGGCCGCTGTGCCCGGCGTACCGATTGTGCAGCGCGGATCGGCGGGGAGGAGTTTGCGCTGCTGCTCATCGATGCGGACCGGGACGGCGCCATGCAGGTCGCGGAGCGCCTGCGGCGCAGTGTGGAGGCGGAACTGCAGGCGCCCGCGGTAACCGTAAGCGTGGGCGTCGCCGCGCATGCCCCCGGCGCCGGCACGCTGCAGGCGCTGCGCGAGCGGGCCGACCTGGCGCTCTACGCGGCCAAGGATGCGGGCCGCAACCGCGTCGTCGATGCAGCGGCGCTGGCGCCCGCGTAGGGCGGGGCGCGTTGCCGTGTCTAGCCGCCAGCCCCGCGCCTGGATCCGTCGTGCTGCTGCAGCGGGTCTAGTCGCCGCCTGGCCCGAGGTCATCGACGACTGACGGGTCGCCTCCTTGCGCCGCCAGGCCGGTGCGCAGGTTGCCGAGCGTGCGCCGGGTATCCGGCAGGGCCGCCTGCGCCCTCAGAGCCGCGAGTGCCGCGGGCGGGTAGGCCCGGCCCTGCCGGATGACGGTATGCGGTTCCGCGAGGCACTCGATGTCTGCGAGGGGATCACAGTCGTAGAGGACCAGGTCGGCGGTGCAGCCGCTGCTCGTACAACCGCTGCGCGCTTCGCCGAGGGCGATGGCGGCGTTGCGGGTGGCGCTGCGCAAGGCGCGATAGGGGGTGAGGCCCGCCGCAACGAGAAGCCGGATCTCGTCGATCAGGGAGATTCCCGGGCTGTTGCTGAAGATGCCGGCATCACTCCCCGCGACGAGGATGACACCTTCCTCGTCGAAGATCCCGGCGACGTCGCGGTAGAAGCGGTCGGCCTCGAGCGCCGCGCGGCCGGCGGGGAAACGAGCCAAGTCAACCTTTTG
>CAJWWA010000164.1 GCA_913048495.1 uncultured Halieaceae bacterium | reverse complement strand
CGACGTGGTCGCCGGGAACGCCGAGGAGCTTGTCCATGGTGGCGGTACCGTCGACCCAGCCCGGGAAGAAGTGGCTGATGACCCGGTCACCGGGCTGGAAGCGGGTCACGCCCTCCCCCACGGCCGTGACGGTGCCGGCGCAGTCCGAGAGCGGCACCCGCCCCGGGGCCGTGGGAATCAGGCCGGTCACCACCACGTAGTCATGGAAGTTCAGGGAACTCGCCGCGACCTCTACCTGCACCTCGCCCGGTCCCGGCGGCCGGGGCTCGGCCGTGTCGAGGGCGAGGCTGTCGAGGCCAGCGGGTTCACCAAGGCGCATCACGTGCATGAAAGTCTCCTGTTAGCGTTTTTCGGCAAGGGTCGGGGATAGGCTCAGACGCTGAGCTTTAAGTCATCGCGGGCCTCGCGGGCGAGGGTCTCGCGGAAATCCGGGTGGGCGATGGCGATCAGGTCCCGGGCGCGCTCGCGCAGGGAGCGGCCGCGCAGCTCGGCAACGCCGTACTCGGTCACGACAAAGTCCACCTGGGCCCGGGTGGTCACGACCCCGGCGCCCGCGGCGAGGCTGGAAACGAGGCGCGTCGACGCACCGCCCCGGGCCGTGCTGGGAAGAGCGATGATGCTCTTGCCCTGCTCCGAATAGGTCGCGCCGAGCACGAAGTCCACCTGCCCGCCCACGCCGGAATAGATGCGGTGGCCGATGGAGTCGGCGCAGACCTGCCCGGTCAGGTCGATCTGCAGGGCGCTGTTGATGGAAGTGACCCGCGGGTTCCTGGCGATGACCGTGGGGTTGTTGACGAACTCCACGTCCAGAAAAGCCACCTGCGGGTTATCGTGCACGAAGTCGTAGAGCGCGGCACCGCCCATGGCGAAGCTGGTCACCGTGCGGCCCCGGCCGACGCGCTTGGCGCTGTTGTCGATGACGCCGCTGTCGATCAGCGGCAGCACACCGTCGGAGAACATCTCCGTATGAATGCCCAGGTGCCGGTGGTCGCCGAGGCAGCGCAGCGCCGCGTCCGGGATCGCGCCGATGCCCATCTGCAGGCAGGCGCCGTCCTCGACCAGCGAGGCCACGTTGGCACCGATGCGGCTCTCCACCTCCGAAGCCTTGCGGTCGCCGACCGCGAGCAGCGGTTCATCGGACTCGAAGGCCGTGTGGATCTGGCGCACGTTGAGAAAACTGTCGCCGTGGGTACGCGGCATGTTCGGATTGACGTGGGCAATGATGCGGTCGGCGACCTCGCAGGCGGCGGCGGTGGCCTCCACGGAGATACCCAGGGAACAGTTGCCGTGGTGATCCGGCGGCGACACCTGCACCAGCGCCGTGTCCACCCGCTGTTCGCCCTTGCGGAAGAGCTTGGGCAGCTCCGACAGAAACAGCGGAATGTAGTCTGCCCGGCCCTGGTTGATCAGCTCCCGGGTCTGCTTGCCGGCGAAGAAGCAGCGGTGCCGCAGGTGGCCGTCCAGGGACGGGTCGGTGACCGTCTCCGCGTGCTCCAGGTGCAGCTGCATGAGCGTCAGGTCGCGGCGGGAACGGGCATGCTCGGCCAGGCCCTCCAGCAGCCGCGTCGGCGTCGCCGCCATGGAATGGCACCAGATGAACTCGCCGGACTGGATTTCTTCCAGGGCCTCTACCGCGCTATCTACCAGCCGCATGGCGCCGCGTGCTCCTCGGGAGAAGAATGGGGAAGCACCAGTCTAGGGTGCGCCAACCGGCGGCGCAATCGGGGGCGCAATCGGTGGCGCAAGCAGCGCCGCCTAGCCGGGGCGGACGACGATCAACCCGGCCAGGTAGACAAGATGGCAGGCCCCCGCGACCAGCGTGAGCCGCGTGCGCAGGCGCCGGTACCAGTCCGCCGGCAGCGTGTTGCGTTCGTACCAGAGCTGGGTGAGATGCCCGAGCAGGAGGAGGAGCGCGGCAAGCACCGGCTGTGCCGTGAGGTAGGCAAGCACCGCGAAGATCACGACCCCGTTGCTGACCAGGATGCGCGGCGTGCGCTCCCCGAGGGCGACCTGCGGCGCCGAGCCCCAGAGCGTCCCCGCGAGAAAGCAGAGAATGGCGAGCGAGTAGACGAGAAAGCCCTGCTGCGCAAAGGCGTGCGGGTAATCGCGCAGGACCCAGACCCCGCCCGCCCCGGCAAGGAACGGCAGGAGGCCGGCGTAGCCAAGGCTGCTCGCGAGGCGCTGGTTCACCATCCGTCCGCCTCCCCGAGCCGCCGGATCACCAGCGTCAGCTCACCGACCCGCAAGCCGAACTTGGTGAGTATCGACTCATTGAGCAGCGTCTGCTCATCGATGAGGTACATGCGGTCGTCGATCGCGACATCGATCGTGCCGTCACCGCGGGGCACGCGGAGCACGTAATCGAGGAACATGGCATTGCCTGCCACGGTGAGCTCCCCCTCCCCCACGACGTCGCCCGCCGTACCCCGGTAGCGGCCCGGGCCGGTGGGGGTCAGCGTCCAGACCCGGCGGTCCGTCTCGCCGTCATCGAAGACGAAATCCTCTTCGAGGGTGCCCACACCGTCTTCCCAGTAGGCCTTGATCGTGGCCCGGAAGCGGCGCGTGACTTCACCGCCGCGGTTCTTGAGCATCCCGTAGGCGACCAGGTCGCCGTCGAAGAAGCGCTCCGGCACGAGCGCGGGACTCTCCCCGGCATAGTCCTCCACGGTGACCGAGCTGCAGCCCTGCAGCGCGATGCCAAGGGTAATGAGCAGGCCGGCAATGATGCGGCGCATGGGACGTCCTCCCGGTTGGCAAGCCGTAAAAAAGCCCGGCCGCGAGGGCCGGGCCAGTAACCATCTGGGGGAAGAGATGGTTCAGGGGGTGGCGGGATGAGACCCGCCACTGCTGAATACGGGGTGGTCGGTGGAGCGGATCAACCGCAACGCAAACCGGCCGCTCAGAGGCGGTAGTTGCTGACCACGAGGCCCGAACAGGCCTGGCTCTGGTTGAAGGCCCGGAGGCGCTCGCTCACCAGGCTCGCATCGCCTTCGGGGATGCCGAACATGAGGCCATCGAAATAGCCGAGGGCCTTGGCATAGATCACGTCACCCTGGCTGTCCTCGAAACGCTCCAGGGCGCCGTCGAGGAGCGTATTGAAGTCCTCTTCGCCCAGGTAGCCGAGGGCGTCCTGGGCGAGGATGCAGGTCACTTCCCGCGCGGCAACGAACTCATCGGGCCCGAGGGACAGCGCCCGCGCCCCTTCGGCGAGGAACAGGCCCGTCGCCAGGGCAAGGGCCAGGGCTGGGAGCGAGGCCGGCAGGCGGCCCCGGAAAAGGCTGAAAGTCATCATGGCGCGGACTTTACGCCATGAAGGTGACAAATTTATGACAGTTTCGGGGCAGGAAGCGCGGGCAGATGACCCCGCCGCGGCGCTGGCCTACACTCTGGCGGACTTAGGTGAACCGGAGCCAGGAGAATAACGATGAACGCACCGATCCCCGAGCACGATCCCGCCCAGGTCGACGTCGACCCCTACAGCCTGCCCCTGGAGGCCATCGACGTCGCCAACCCGCACCTGTTTGCCGCCGACCGGCACTGGGCCTGGTTCCAGCGGCTGCGCGACGAGGCCCCGGTGCACTACTGCGCCGACAGCGCCTTCGGCCCCTACTGGTCGGTGACCCGCTACGACGACATCATGCAGGTGGATACCTCCCACGAGATCTACTCCTCCGAGCCCGCGATCACCATCCGCGACGCCGAGGACGATTTTCCCCTGCCCATGTTCATCGCCATGGACCGGCCGCGGCACGACGAGCAGCGCGGCACCGTCAGCCCCGCCGTGGGCGTGAAGGCCCTCGCCGGCTTCGAGCCGATCATCCGCGAGCGCACCATCGACGTGCTGGAGTCGCTCCCGGTCGACGAGACCTTCAACTGGGTGGAGCGCGTGTCCATCGAGCTGACCACGCGCATGCTCGCCACGCTCTTCGATTTTCCCTTCGAGGAGCGCCGCAAGCTCACGCACTGGTCCGACGTGGCCGTCGCGACACCGGGCATGGGCCTCATCGACAGCGAAGAGGAACGCCGGGCGCACATGCTCGACTGCCTCGTCTATTTCCAGGGACTCTGGGAAGAGCGGGCAGCCGCGGCGGAGAAAAACGACTTCATCTCCATGCTCGCCCACGGCGAATCCACCCGGGACATGCCCGCGGAAGAATACCTCGGCAACCTGCTGCTGCTCATCGTCGGCGGTAACGACACCACGCGCAGCACCATGAGCGCCAGCGTCCTCTGCCTGCACGACAACCCGGGCGAGTTCGCGAGGCTCACCGCTAACCCGTCGCTGATCCCCTCCATGGTCTCCGAAACCATCCGCTGGCAGACACCGCTCGCGCACATGCGCCGGCGGGCCAAGGTCGACACGGAGCTCGGCGGGCAGACCATCCGTGCGGGCGACAAGGTGGTGATGTGGTACGTCTCGGGCAATCGCGACGAGCGCATGTTCGACGACCCGGGCGCCTTCCGCATCGAGCGCGAGAACGTGCGCAAGCACATTTCCTTCGGTTTCGGCATCCACCGCTGCATGGGCAACCGGCTGGCCGAGCTGCAGCTGCGCATCCTCTGGGAGGAGATCCTCGCCCGCTTCGAGCGCATCGAGGTGGTCGGCCCGCCGGTGCGCACGCCCTCCGTGTTCGTGAAGGGCTATACGGAGCTCCCGGTCAGGGTTGTGCCGAAGGGGTAGCGACCCTATAGACTTCGCTGATTGACGCGCCGGGACAGCTCCTCGGCGCTTTCGACCCGTTCCGAGTAACGGTCTGTCAGGTACCCCGCCACATCGCGGGTCAGGAGCGTGAATTTCACGAGTTCCTCCATGACGTCCACGATGCGGTCGTAACAGGCCGAGGGCTTCATGCGATCCTGATCGTCGAACTCCAGAAACGCTTTGGGAATAGACGACTGGTTCGGAATTGTCAGCATGCGCATCCAACGCCCGAGGATGCGCATCTGGTTCACGGCATTGAAGGACTGGGAACCGCCGGAGACCTGCATCAGCGCCAGGGTCTTGCCCTGGGTGGGCCGCACCGCGCCGAGGCTGAGCGGAATCCAGTCGATCTGTGCCTTCATGATGCCGGTCATGGCACCGTGCCGCTCCGGACTGCTCCAGACCATGCCCTCACTCCACGCCGCGAGCTCACGCAGCTCCTGCACCTTAGGATGGTCGTCATCGGCACCATCGGGAAGTGGTAGCCCCGCCGGATCGAAGACGCGCGTCTCCGCGCCGAGGCAGTGCAGGATACGCTCGGCCTCGAACAGGGCAAGCCGGCTGAAGGAGCGGGCGCGGAGGGAACCATAGAGAAGCAGGAAGCGCGGCGGATGCGCTGACCGCGGTGCGCCGAAGAGGCGCTCGCCGTCGATGGCTGGAAGCGCGTCCGCCTGCAGGTTCGGCAGTTCGGTATTCATGCGGAGGCCTCCGCGGCAGGGAACCAGTGCCGCGTGCGGTTGGCGACAGCCACCAGCGACAGCATGACCGGCACTTCCACCAGCACGCCGACGACCGTGGCCAGCGCGGCGCCCGACTGCAGGCCGAAGAGCGAGATCGCGACGGCGACGGCCAACTCGAAGAAATTCGAGGTGCCGATCATGCAGGCCGGCGCCGCGATGTTATGCGGCAGGCGCAGCGCTTTCGCCGCCCCGTAAGCGATCGCGAAGATACCGTACGTCTGCAGCAGCAGGGGAATGGCGATGAGGACGATGGCCAGCGGCTGGGCGAGAATCGTCTCCGCCTGGAAACCGAACAGCAGCACCACGGTGGCGAGCAGACCGGCGATGGAGATGGGCTTGAGCACGGCCAGGAAGTGGTTCAGGCGCTCGTGATTGTCCGCCGAATCCAGCCTGTGACGGGTGATGACACCGGCGACGAGCGGCAGCAGCACGTACAGCACCACGGAGAGCAGCAGCGTCTCCCAGGGCACGGCCACATCGCTCACCCCGAGCAGAAAGGCGGCGATCGGCGCGAACGCGAAGACCATGATGAGGTCATTCACGGACACCTGCACCAGCGTGTAGTTGGCATCGCCCTTCGTCAGATGGCTCCAGACGAAGACCATGGCCGTGCAGGGCGCAACGCCGAGCAGGATCATGCCCGCGATGTACTCCCCCGCCGTCTGCGGGTCGACCAGGTCGGCGAAGATAACCCGGAAGAAAAGCCAGCCGAGCGCGGCCATGGTAAAGGGCTTGATCAGCCAGTTGACCACCAGGGTCAGCGCCAGGCCCCGGGGACGCCGGCCGACGTCGCGGATGGAGGAGAAATCCACCTGCACCATCATCGGGTAGATCATTACCCAGATGAACACGGCGACCGGCAGGTTGACCCGGGCGACCTCGAGGCCGGCAAAGACCTGGAACAGGCCTGGCGCGGCGTTGCCGAGCACCACGCCAGCGACGATGCACAGGCCCACCCAGAGGCTCAGGTAACGCTCGAAAAATCCCATGGGCTCAGTGCTCCTCTTTCGTCGCTGATGGCAGGCCGGCCGGAGATGAGCCACTTGCCAGTGAAGTCAGGGCCTCGACGAAGCCCTCGCCGTCGAGCTGTTCGGGGGCCAGCGCCAGCAGGCGCCGGAGCCGGCTCTCGATGGTCGCGATGACCGCGTCGAAGGCCGCGGACTGCTCGGCCTCCGAGCCGTTCCCCTTCGAGGGATCCGCCAGGCCCCAGTGCACCTTCGGAGCGCGACCCATCCACAGCGGGCACTGCTCCCCTGCCGCGCTGTCGCAGACGGTGATCACTGCGTCCGGGGCGAGCCTTGCAAAAGCGTCCCAGGACTGGCTCTCGAGGCCGTCCGTGGAGATACCCCGGGCCTCCAGCGCGGCCAGCGTCGCGGCCACGGCCAGCGCCAGCAGATTCCATGGATGCGGCAGGATCGCCGTCCCGCGGGCGGCGTAATCGGCAAGCGTATCGGTCATGCGGTCTCCCGTTGGATGGCTGCGGCAGGCACAGCATCCCCTCCCAGGGACTGCCGGATCAATGGGCCGACACGCCGCGCGGTTCCCGCTTGCCCCTTGTGCCGCGCCGGGGCAGGCCCCAAGTGCGGGCGCGCAACAGACGGAGACAGGTTTTGGCGGCAGGCACCAGCGGCGAGTATGATTTCGACCTTTTCACCATCGGCGCGGGCTCGGGCGGCGTGCGCGCCAGCCGCGTGGCGGCGGCGCATGGCGCGAAGGTGGCGGTGGCCGAGGAACACCGCGTCGGCGGAACCTGCGTCATCCGCGGCTGCGTGCCCAAGAAGATGCTCGTCTACGGCGCGCATTTCGCCGAAGACCTGAAGGACGCGCGCAATTTCGGCTGGTCGACCGAGAACGCGACCTTCGACTGGATCACGCTGCGCGACAATGTGCTGAAGGACGTCGAGCGGATCGAGGGCGCCTATACCAACACGCTCGAGAGCCACGAGGTGACGATCTTCAAAGAGCGTGCCGAGATCACCGGCCCGCATGAAATCACGCTGGCCAGCGGCAAGGTCGTGACCGCAAAGACCATATTGATCGCCACCGGCGCACGCCCGCGCATGCCCGAATGCCAGGGCGCCGAACA
>CAJWWA010000163.1 GCA_913048495.1 uncultured Halieaceae bacterium | reverse complement strand
ACCCCCGCCTCGGTACCCCCCGCTGCAGACGCGCCTTCGCCCCCGCCGCCGGAGCCGCCGCCGGCGGACGATCCCCCGGCCGACGACGAGGAGATCCTTCGCGGCCTCTACGGTGCGTCGCGCCTCGCCGCCCGGGCGACCTTCGGCATGGACCTCGAGGCCATCGAGGCGATCGAGGCGCGGGGCGAGGCCAGCTGGCTGGAAGACCAGTTCGCCCTCCCCGTCACCCACCATTCCCCCGTGGTATCCGAACTGCTCGCCCGCGAAGCAGCCGGCGACTTCGAGGTGCTCCGCGCCGACAACGACAACCTGCAGGCCCTCTACGGCCGCATGGCCTGGTGGCACAGTACGCTCACCGCCGATGACCAGCTGCGCCAGCGCATGGCGTACGCCCTGAGCCAGCTCTTCGTGGTGTCCGACGGCGTGGGCATCCTCTTCCTGTACCCCTACGCCACCAGCGATTACTACGACACGCTCCTCGACCACGCCTTCGGCAACTTCCGCGACCTGCTCCTCGCGGTGACGCTGCACCCGGCCATGGGCGTCTACCTGAGCCACCTCAACAACGCGAAGGCGGATCCCGAGGCCAACGTATTCCCGGACGAGAACTATGCCCGCGAGGTGATGCAGTTGTTCAGCATCGGCCTGTTCGAGCTCAACCCCGACGGCACGGAAAAACTCGACGCCAGCGGGCAACCGATACCGACCTACGACAACGACGATATCCGCGAATTCGCCCGGGTCTTCACCGGGCTGTCCTGGGGCGGCGACAACCCGCGCTTCGGCTCGGATCGCGCCAACTTCCGCGAGCCGATGCAGCTGTTCGAGGCCTTCCACGACGACGGTGTCAAGACGCTCCTCCGCGGCACGACATTGCCGGCGGGCCAGGGCGCCATGACAGACATCGAGGCGGCGGTGGACAACCTCTTCGCGCACCCCAACACCGGGCCCTTCATCGGCCGCCAGCTGATCCAGCGGCTGGTCACCTCCAATCCCTCGCCGGCCTACGTCGAGCGCGTGGCGCGGGCCTTCAACGGGGACAGCGGCAGCCCGCGGGGCGACCTGAAAGCCGTGCTGCGGGCCATCCTGCTCGACCCGGAGGCGCGGGCACTGCCCGACCCGTCGGGGTCAGCGGGCAAGCTGCGCGAGCCGATCCTGCGCCTGCTGGCCACGCTGCGGCAGCTCGGCGCGTCCAGCCCCGACGGCTTCTACGCCAACACCGGCTTCTTCGTCCAGCAGCAACTGCAGCAGCACCCGCTGTCGGCGCCGAGCGTGTTCAACTTCTACCTGCCCGATTACCAGCCGATCGGCGAGATCGCTGCGGCGGGGCTGGTGGCGCCGGAGTTCCAGATCACCAACGCGAGCTCGGTGGTCGCCCTGGCCAACGTGCTGCAGGCGGCGGTGCTCGGCGACTTCGTCAACGACCTGCGCGAGCCGCCCTTCAGCGCCGCGACCCTGGACCTCGACCCCTGGGTCGCGGTGGCGGACGACGTGGACGCGCTACTCGAGCGGATGGATTCAGTGTTCACCTACGGCACGCTCTCCACCGCCACGCGCAGCGCCATCGGCGACGCCGCCCGGCAGATCGACGACCCGCTTCTGCGCGCACGCGTGGCGCTGTACCTGCTGCTCATTTCCCCCGATTACGCCGTGGAGCTCTGACCATGCTGACCCGTCGACGCTTCCTCTACCACGGCTGCGCGGCCAGCGCGGCGACCATGAGCGGCAGCAGCGTGCTGCTCCAGCTCGCCGGCGCCCGTCGCGCCGCCGCCCAGCCCGCCGGTGATTACCGCGCCCTGGTCTGCATCCTGCTCGCCGGCGGCAACGACTCCTTCAACATGCTCGTCCCCGACGACAACGAGAGCTACGCGGGTTACGCCGCGCTGCGCACGGACCTGGCGCTACCGAGGGACAGCCTGCTGCCGCTGCCGGGCACCGATGCGCTCGGCCGGCGCTACGGGCTGCACCCGGGCATGCCGGGGCTGCAACAGCTGTTCGAGCGGGGCGAGGCCGCCTTCATCAACAACGTGGGCACGCTGCTCGCGCCGGTGGATTTCGAGGCCATCGGCGGCGGCAGCTGGCCGCTGCCGCTGGGCCTGTTCTCCCACGCGGACCAGATCGAGCAGTGGCAGACGGCGGTCTCCGATGCGCGCATCGCCGAGGGCTGGGGCGGCCGCCTGGCGGACCTGTTCCCGGAAAGCAACAATGCCAACGGCATCGCCATGAACATCTCCCTCTCCGGCAACAACGTGTTCCAGGGCGGGGCCAGCATCGCGCCCTACGCGGTGACCACGGACGACGCCGGCGCCGTCAGCCTCGCCGGCTACAACGACGGCACGCCGGGCGGCGACTTCACCCGCGCCGTGGTCGACCAGCTGCTGGCCGCTCCCCAGGACGCAATCCTGCGGCGCGCCTACCGGGACAGCCTCGCCGGGGCGATCGAGGCGCAGCAGTTCTTCAGCGCTGCCCTCGCCGATGCACCGCCGCTGGCGACGCCCTTCGCCGGCGACCCCTTTTCGCTGGCGCTGCGGCAGATCGCGCGCATCGTGGCGATCCGCGAAACCCTCGGCGCCTCGCGGCAGACCTTCTTCATCACGGTGGGCGGCTGGGATCACCACGACGACGTGCTGGAGAACCAGGCGGAAATGCTGCCCATGATCGACAGCGGCCTCGCCGCCTTCCGCGACGCGCTGGCGGAGCTGGGCATGCTCGATCGCGTCACCACCTTCACCACCTCCGACTTCGGCCGCACCCTCACCTCCAACGGCAAGGGCTCGGACCACGGCTGGGGCGGCCACCACGTTGTCATGGGCGGCGCAGTGAACGGGGGCGGATTCTACGGCGAGTACCCGGACATCTACCCGGACAACCCGCTGGACGTCGGCCGCGGCATTTTCGTGCCGACGCTCTCGGTGGACGAGTACTTCGCCGAGCTGGCGCTCTGGTTCGGCGTTGCGCCGGGGGACCTCGCGACGGTGCTGCCGAACATCGGCGCCTTCTACAGCCCGTCGTCCGGCGCCGCGCCGGTCGGGTTTATCGCCTAGCGCCCAGGCCGCGGGCACCGCTCAGGCGGAGTGCGGGTTCGCCCGCTCGATGAGCGTGTCGACATCGACGCCCCGGGGCAGCGTGCCGAAGTTGCGGTCGCCGCTGCCGCCGAGGCGGGAGCGGATAAAGGCATCGGCAACCGCCTCGTTCCCCGCCTGCAGCAGCAGGCTCCCCTGGGCCACCAGTGCCAGCCGGTCAACCAGCGACCGGGCGCGATACTCCAGCTCGTCGCCATTGCCGAGGGCCACCTCGAGCTCGGCCACGGCGGCATCGAGCACCGGGTGGTCGCCCGCCGTCTTTGCCAGTTCCCGGTGCCAGGCGTCGAGGGCCTCGGGGCTCTTCGCCACGGCGCGCAGCAGGTCCAGCGCCTGGACATTGCCGGAACCTTCCCAGATCGCGTTGATCGGCGCATCCCGGTAGAGCCGCGCGAAGATGAAATCCTCGGTGACGCCATTGCCGCCGAAGCACTCCATCGCCTCGTACACGTGGAACGGGGTGCGCTTGCAGATCCAGTACTTGCCCGAGGGCAGGCCGAGGCGCAGCAGCAGCCCCTCGTGCTCATCGCCGGCAAGGCTCCGGTCGAGGGCTTCACCCATGCGCAGCGTCAGCGCCAGGGACCCCTCCACCTCCAGCTGCAGGTCGGCCAGCACGTTGCGCATCAGCGGCTGGTCCACCAGCCGCCGGCCGAACGCACTGCGGCCGAGGGTGTGGTTCACCGCCTGGGCCACGGCCTGGCGCTGCCCCGCGCTGGAGCCGATCATGCAGTCGAAGCGGGTCATGGCGACCATCTCGATAATCGCCGGCACGCCGCGCCCCTCCTCCCCGACCATCCAGCCAAGGGCGCCGCGCAGCTCGATTTCCGACGACGCGTTGGCGATGTTGCCCATCTTGTTCTTGAGGCGCTGCACCTGGATCGGGTTCTTGCTGCCGTCCGGCCGCCAGCGCGGCACCAGGAAGCAGGACAGGCCGCCGTCGCTCTGCGCAAGGACAAGGAAGGCGTCGCACATGGGCGCGGAGGTGAACCACTTGTGGCCCACGAGCTCGTACTCGCCGCCGGGGCCGCCAGCACCGAGCGCCCGGGCGAGCGTGGTATTGGCGCGTACGTCGGAGCCGCCCTGCTTCTCGGTCATGCCCATGCCGATGGTCAGGGCGCTCTTCTCCGTGTACGGCACGTTGCGCGGGTCGTAGCCCCGCGCGAGCACCTTGGGCAGCCATGCCTCGCCCACGGCCGGCGTCAGCCGCAGCGTCGGCACGGCGGCAAAGGTCATGGTCAGCGGGCAGCCGTGCCCGGATTCCACCTGCGCCTGCAGGTAGTACTGCGCGGCCCGCGCCACGTGGGCGCCGGGGCGGGGGTCCGTCCAGGGCTGGCTGTGCAGCCCTGCCTCGAGGCCCAGCGCCATGAGCCGGTGGTAGGCGTCGTGGTAGCGCACCTGGTCGACCCGGTAGCCCTGGCGGTCGTGGCCGAAGAACTGCGGCTTGTACTCGTTCGCGAGAAAGCCCCACTCGATCACCTCGGCGCTGCCACAGCGCTCGCCGTGGGCGGACAGGGCATCCTCTGCCCACGCCGCCCCGTGGCGCGCCACACCCTCGCGCAGGGCGCTATCGCCGGCGTAGCTGTTGATGTCCTCGAGCGCCTGGGACTGGTTGAAGACCTCGTGCGTGTGCGCGAGATGGTCCACGGAAAAGTTGCTGTTATCGGTGGTCATGGCGGGCTCCTGCCGTGGCGTTGTTTCGGGCCGGGACGGCATCCGTCATGGTACCAGAGCCCCACCCCGCGTGCCGTGCAGCCTAGCCGCCGTGCTGCGGCTTGCCGCAGTGCCAGCAGAAGTCGAAGGTAGCCGGGCTCTCGCTACCGCAGCGCCGGCAGGTCCAGTCCGCTTCCTCGATCGCCGCCTGCGCCCGCTCGATGGCGAGGCGCGCCCGCTCGGCATCGCGGCTGCGCCTTACCCAGAGTTCCGGCCAGGTATCGATCGGCGCCAGTTCACCGGCCGCGCCCGCGGCGTACTCGTTGTGCACGACACAGGGAATGCCCAGGCGCTCGAGGGCATTCCGGGCCTGGGCGACGAGGAGGTGGCTGGGGTGGGTGTAGACGAGTTCCAAGAGTGCCGTTTACCACGAACCGTTCCGCGCATTGTAGCCCCTCGCCCGCCTCGCCGCGCTATACTCACGCGCTTTCCCAGCGTATCGCCACGATGACCAGGCAATGCATTGCGTACCTTCGCGGGTCACTGCTTCCCCCACTGACACGGCTTTCCCTGGCATTTCTGCCACTGCTGTTTCTTTCACTGCCCATGGCTGACGCGGCTGAGCATCCCACCCTGCGCGTCGCCACCTTCAACGCCTCCATGGAGGGTGGCAACTACGTCGCCCGGGGCGATACGCCCACCGGCGGCGAGCTGGCCGCGGCGCTCGCCAGCGGCGACCACCCGCAGCTGCGCAATGTCGCCGCCATCATCCGCCGGGTGCGGCCGGACATCCTGCTGATCAACGAGTTCGACTACACGGCGGACCCCACCGGCGCCATCGACGCCTTCCGTGCCGGCTACCTGGAGGCGCCCCGGGCCGACGTGGCGCCCATCGCCTACCCGCATGCCTTCACGGCGCCGGTGAACACGGGGGTGGATTCGGGCTTCGATCTCGATCGCGACGGCGTCGCCAGCGGCCGCGGCCAGGACGCCTGGGGCTACGGCCTCTATCCGGGGCAGTACGGCATGGTGCTCCTGAGCCGCTATCCCATCGACAGCGCCAACGCCCGCACCTTCCAGCACCTGCCGTGGCAGGCCATGCCCGGCAACCTCCTAGACGGCCTGCGCGCGCCGGACGGCTCGCCGTGGTACCCCGCCGAGGCCTGGGCGCGCTTTCCCCTGTCGTCCAAGTCGCACTGGGACGTGCCGGTCGCCATCGACGGCGCCACGGTCCACGTGCTCGCCAGCCACCCGACGCCGCCGGTCTTCGACGGCCCGGAGGACCGCAACGGCCGTCGCAACCACGACGAGATCCGCTTCTGGACCGAGTACCTGTCGGGGGCGGCCGGCGACGGGTGGATCCAGGACGACGCGGGCGGGCGCGGCGGCTTCAGGGGCGATCGCTTCGTGCTGCTCGGTGACCTGAACAGTTCCCCGGTGGAGGGCGACAGCCGCCCCGCCGCGATCCATGGCCTGCTGACCCACCCGGCGGTGGACGCGAGCGTGGTGCCGACGAGCGCCGGGGGCGCGGCCGCGCGCCCGGAGAACCCGCACGCGCCGGCGCACACGGCGGCCTGGGGGCAGCGCGCCGACTACGTCCTGCCCTCGCGCGCCGGCTGGCGGGTCCTCGGCGGGGGGATTTTCTGGCCCGCACCGGATGAGCCCGGCGCCGCGCTGGTCGCGGACCGGGCCGCGTCGTCGGACCATCGCCTCGTCTGGCTGGACCTCGAACTGCGCACCGATTGAAGACAGCGCTCGGGCGGCCGGGACCTGTCCGCCGACGGAGCCGAAGGGCCTACCGAAATGGTTCCCCGACATTTTCGGTGATATTACCCAAAATGCCGGAATTCGGCGGTTTACGTAATGAAAGTGACACAAAGCTCCCCTAGCCTTCCGCGGGTCCCCAACCCCACCAGGAGAAGGCCTCTCATGCACCCGTCTATCTCGAGAATCTTTGCCCGCAAGGCGCTCGTCCGCGCGATTGCCGGCGCGTCCGTCGTCGGCAGCTTCGGCCTGACCGCGCCGGTCTATGCCCAGGAAACCACCGCCGCGGTCCGCGGCGTCGTCACCTCCGGCGGCCAGCCGGTGTCCGGCGCGACGGTCACCGCCACGAGCCTGGCGACCGGCCTGTCCCGCTCCGCCACCACCGATGCCGCCGGCAACTACTTCATCCGCCAGCTGCCCGCCGGTGTCGATTACAGCGTTCGCGTGACCTCGCCCCAGGGCAGCGCCAGCACCGAGCGCCTCAACCTCGCGGTGGGCCAGCAGGCGCAGATGGATTACTCGCTCTCCGCCATCGAGGAAGTCGTGGTCATGGGCACGGCCGTCGAAGTGGCGGACACGGCGATCGGCCCGACCGCCGTGTTCACCATCAGCGACCTGCAGGACTCGCCCGCGATCAACCGGAACATCAACGACGTGATCGGCCAGGACCCCCGGATCTATATCGACCAGTCCTCGCCTTCCGACGCGATCCAGTGCAACGGCGCAAACCCGCGCTTCAACAGCCTGACCGTGGACGGCATCCGCCTGAACGACGGCTTCGGTCTCAACGACAACGGCTACCCGACGCAGCGCATGCCCTTCCCCTTCGACGCGGTATCCAGCGTCGCGGTCGAGATGGCGCCGATGAGCGTCATCTACGGCGGTTTCTCCGCCTGCAACATCAACGCCGTCACCAAGTCCGGCGGCAACGAGCTGTTCGGCTCCGTGTTCATGGACTACACCGATGACAACATGCGCGGCGACAAGCTCGAAGGCGACGACATCCAGGTCGCCGACTACGACGAGACCCGCTACGGCTTCGAGCTCGGCGGCGCGCTGATCAAGGACAAGCAGATCGGCGAGAGAGTGGTGCCGATCGTGCCCGATG
>CAJWWA010000162.1 GCA_913048495.1 uncultured Halieaceae bacterium | reverse complement strand
CCGCGGTCCAGCCAGCCGCTGTCGTCCGCCGGCGCGTCGTAGGCGTTGAAATCGATGCTGTAGATCGCGTCGCTGCCGGCGGCGCGCGCATGCACCTGGCGGAATCCCGGCGCGGTGCCCAGGAAGACCGTGGCCAGCACGTCGTCGCCCGCGAGCAGCTCCAGCCGCCGCTCGAAGGCGTCCTCGGCCACCGCGAACCGCGTCCGCGCCGAGCGGCTCTGCGCCACCGGCCAGCCGGGGTCCGCCTCCAGGGCGGCGAGCAGGGTGGCCACCCTGCCCGGGGCCACGGGCAGGCCGCTCCCGGCGAGGGTCCAGCCGTCGTCGCTGCGCGCGATGCGGGCGTTGGCGCCATCGCCGTCACTTACGCGCAGGCTGTCCGCGCGGGCCGCGACGCCGCTCTCGAGCAGCGGCAGCGCCGCCCCGGTGTCGTCGTCGGTGCCGGGCCGGTAAACCACTGCCGTTACCAGCAGTTGTGCGGCGAGCAGGGCGCCGAGTACCGGTATCAGCAGACGCTTCATGCGAGGACCCTCCGGTAGCGGTTGCGACGCTGCCGCTGGCGCAGCTGGTGCGCGAGGGCGATCAGGCCGAGCAGCGCCAGGGCGAGGCCGTAGTTCAGGTATTCGATGCGCGCCTGCGCGCCTTCTTCCAGCGGCGGCAGGGTGCGGTTGAAGTGGGCGCGGGAGCGGATCTCCAGCAGGCTGCCGTCGGCCAACGCCCAGTCCACGGCGCCGAGGAGCAGCTCCACGGGGCTCAGGTACTGGGTGCCGCTGGCCGCTACCAGTCCCGAGAGCACCTGGTCGCTGGTAAAGTCGTTGGAGCCGATCACCAGCAGGCGTGCGGACGCCGGCGAGCGGCGCAGGAGCCCGCCGAAGTCGCCGTCCGCGGCCGCCGTTTCCTCGCCGGCCGCGGCCGGTTCGGGGGCCGGCGGCACCTCCTCGAAGGCGCTTTCGAAGCGGCCCTGCACCAGCACGCCCACGGTCTCCGGCGCCAGCGGGGCGCCGCCGGGTGCGAGCACGTCGCCGCCCGCCGGGTCCACGTCGGGCATCACGTCGCGGGCGTCGGAGCGCCAGCTCTCCGGGGAGCTCACCAGCAGGGGCGTGACGGTCCTTGCCTCGGTACCCTCCGCCGCCACCGGCGAGGCCCAGGCCAGGGTCAGGTTCGGCAGCCCGGCGGTCACCGGGTGCTCGCCGTTCAGGCCGGGCTCGCGCAGGTCGAGGAAGTAGGGATAGTCGACGAACTGCATGTCGCGGAACTCGTAGCCGCCGATGCGGCGCACGACGGGCACGGGGAAGGCCCCGTGCTGCCGGTCGAGCACCAGCGTGTCGGCGATGCGGATGCCCTGCGTCTCGAGCCAGTCGCGCAGGCCGCTGTCCACCTCGCGCATGCGCAGGCGGTCGCCGGTGAGCTCCACGGAGAAGTTCGAGCTGGCGACGATGACCGTGCCGCCGCGCATCAGGTACTGGTCCACGGCGAAGACGGCGCGCTCGTCGAGGTCTTCCGGCGCCACCAGCACCAGCAGGTCCGCGGACGGGGCCACGCTGCCGTCGGAGAGATCCTCGCGCAGGATGCTGTACTCCCGGGTCACCCCCTGCTCGAAGGTGTCGAAGCTGTGCCCGGAGGGCGGCATGCCGGGGAACCGCGGGCCGCTGTCCGGCAGCACCAGCGCCACGGTCTTGGTAAAGCCGCTGGCGAAGCGCTTGATGCCGGCCTCGAGACTGTCGGGGAAGCTGCCCGGGTCGAAGTTGCCCGTGGGCAGCTGCACGACCTGGTGGTCGTCCTCGAGGGTGAGGTAGAAGAAGAACTCCCGCGGGTCGTCGAGGGAGGCGAGCATGGGCTGGAAGCCCCACTCCTCGATGATGCGCTCGGCCACGGCGCCGTCCCCGGCCTCCGGCTCGAGGAACTCGACGCGGAACTTGCCGCCGCTCCTGGCCACCTGCTCGTCGAGCACCGTGCGGATCGCGTCCCGGTAGTCCCGGAGCAGCTGCGGCAGCAGCGCGTCGCGGGAGACGTAGGCGGTGAAGGTGATCGGTGCGGCTACCTGCTCAAAGAGGTTGCCGCCGGCCTGGTAGGCATAGAGCACGTCGCGCACGGCGCGGGTAACGTCGAACTCCGGGTTGCGCAGGACGACCTCCGGCTGGCCGCCGGTGCCGGTCTTCACCTCGATGAGGTCGCCGAAGGAGAGCGTCTCGTGCTCGCCGCCGTACTGCACGAGCACGTCGAAGTAGGCGTTCACCAGCGCGGATTGGTAGCGGTCCGCCACCTGGAAGGGCTTGGCGTTGATGCCGTACTCCTCGTTGGCCTCCTGCTCCTTCGCCGGTTCCCGCGCCGGGTCGACGAACTCCACGCGCACCCGGTCGCCGCCGGCGATGGCGTACTCGCGCAGCAGGTCCTTGAGCTGCGGTACGAGCGGGGCCAGCAGCGGGTGCGTGCGCTCGCTGAAGTAGCCGCGGATGAGCAGCGGTTCCTGCAGCTGGGCGAGCACGTCGTGGGTGGGCGCCGAGATCGAGTAGAGCTGACCCTCGGTGACGTCGGCGCGCAGCATCGGCAGCCGCTGCAGCCAGACCGCACCGAGGAGCAGGTTGGCCACCAGCAGGCCCGTGGCGATACGCCAGCGGCGGTGCCGCGGGTGCCCGCCGGCGGCCCAGCGCTCGCTCTCGAGCGTGTACACGTTGAGCACCAGGAACACGCCGCAGACCGCGAGGTAGTAGTAGAGGTCGCGGGCGTCGATGACCCCGCGGGTGATGCTGTCGAAGCGCGAGCCAGAGCCAAGCAGGCGCAGCACGCCGCCCACGCCGTCACCGAAGAAGCCGGTGAGCAGCGGGCTGCCGAGCATGTACAGCAGCCCCGCGAGCAGCACGCTGCCCATCAGGCTGACCATGGCATTGTCCGTGCGCGCCGAGACAAACAGGCCGATGCTCAGGTAGGCGGCACCGAGGAGCGCGGTGGCCAGGTAGCCGGCAAGCACCGGGCCCCAGTCGAGGTTGCCGAGCCAGGCCACGGTCAGCGGCAGCGGCAGCGTCGTCACCAGCGCGAGCAGCAGCAGGGTGACGCAGGCGAGGAACTTGCCGGCGACGAACTGCCAGAGCGGCACCGGCTGGGTGAGCACGTGCTCCAGGGTGCCGCCGCGCCGCTCCTCGCTCCACATGCGCATGGTCAGGGCCGCGGCGAGGAAGATCAGCAGCAGCGGCAGCCACTCGAACAGGGGGCGCACGTCGGCGATGTTGCGGGCGAAGAAGGCCTCCACCCAGAAAAAGATGAACAGGGTCACGGCGCTGAAGCTGCCGAGGAAGAACCACGCCACCGGCGAGGCGAAGAACAGGCGCAGCTCCTTCTGCGCGACCCTGAGGACGATGTTCTCAGTCATGGCGTGCCCCTCCCTGCGCGGCCAGCTCGCGGAAGACGCTGTCGAGGTCGCGGAGCCGGGGGGCGAGCTGGTAGAGACGCGCCCCGCTGTCGAGCACGCAGCGGGCGATGTTGCCGGCCGCCGTGTCGCGCTCCGTGCCCGGGTGCAGGGAAACGGTGAAGTGCTGCTCGCCCTCGTCGCCCGCGGGGGTCACCGCGACGACCTGGGGCAGGCGGGCGATGGCGCCGGCGAGGTCGCCGGCCTCGGCGCTGGCGCGGAGGGTGAGCGTGTTGTCCTCGCGCAGCTGCGCCAGGTGCTCGTCGAGCACGAGGCGGCCCCCGGCGAGCACCAGCACGCGCTCACAGAGCGCCTCGACCTCCTGCATGATGTGGGTGGAGAGAATCACCGTGGCGCCCGCGGCCAGCTCGCGGACCAGGGCGCGCATCTGCGCCGTCTGCGTCGGGTCGAGGCCGTTGGTCGGCTCGTCGAGGATCAGCAGCGACGGTTCGCCGAGGATCGCCTGGGCGACGCCCACCCGCTGCCGGTAGCCGCGGGAGAGCCTGCCGATCGGGTCGAGGAGGCGGTCGCCCAGGCTGGTGGCGTCGATGGCCCGGCGCAGCGCCCGCGGGCGCTCACCGCGGCCGATGCCCTTCAGGGTGGCGGCGTAGTCGAGGTAGTCCGCCACCAGCATATCGGGGTAGACGGGCAGGTTCTCCGGCAGGTAGCCGAGCCCCCGCTGCACCGCGGCGGCGTCGTCGGCGAGCGCGTGGCCGCCGATGTGGATGGTCCCCGCCGAGGGCTCGAGGTAGCCGCTCAGCATCTTCATCATGGTCGTTTTCCCGGCCCCGTTGTGGCCGAGCAGGCCGATGATCGCCTGGTCACTGATGGTGAAGGAGACGTCGTCCACGGCGGTTGTCGTACCGTAGCGACGCGACAGGCGCTGCACGTCGATCATGGCGTTCCCGTTTCTTCTGCTGGTTTGTCCGGGGCGGGCGCCCGGGAGCGGGGCCCGCGCGGCGCCGGATTCTAGCAAGCCCCCGCCCGGGAGCAATGCCCGGCGTCGCTGCCGCCCGGCGACCGTCCCTTCGACCGGGCTGTCGCGGTCAAGTTCCTGTGGCGGCCGCCCGTCGCCCGGCTAGTCCTCGCTCCAGGGCTCGCGCATGGTGACGAACTCCTCGGCGGCGGTCGGGTGGATACCGATGGTACTGTCGAAGGTCGCCTTGGTGGCGCCGGCCTTCAGCGCGATGGCGATGCCCTGGATGATCTCGCCGGCATCCGGGCCCATCATGTGCACGCCGACCACGCGGTCCGTGGCGTCGTCGACGATCAGCTTCATGAAGGTGCGCTCGTCGCGGCCGCTGATCGTGTGCTTCATGGGGCGGAAGTCGGCCTTGTAGAGGGTGATCTCGCCGAACTCGAGTTCGGCCTGCTCCTCGGTGAAGCCGACGGTGCCGATGTTGGGCTGGCAGAAGACCGCGGTGGGAATGAAGTCGTAGTCCACCGGGGTCTTCGGATCACCGAACTCGTGGCGGGCGAAGGCCATCCCCTCCGCCAGGGCCACCGGCGTCAGCTCCATGCCGCCGATCACGTCGCCGAGGGCGAAGATGCTGTGCTCGGTGGTGCGGAAGTGCTCGTCGACGGCGATGGTGCCGTGGTGCGTCAGCTCCACGTTGACGTTCTCGAGGCCGAGTCCCTCGAGATGGGGCTTGCGCCCCGTGGCGTAGAGCACGGCGTCGGCCTCGAGGAAGCTGCCGTCGTTGAGCAGCAGCCGGTAGCTGCTGCCATGCTTGTCGATAGCCTCCACGTTGGTTTCGAAGCGCAGGTCCACGCCGGTCTTGCGGATCTCCTGTGCCGCGTGGGCGCGGATATCGGCATCGAAGCCGCGCAGGAACATCGGCCCGCGGTAGAGCTGGGTCACCTTCGAGCCCAGGCCGTTGAAGATGCCGGCGAACTCCACGGCGATGTAGCCGCCGCCGACGACCACGAGGCGCTCGGGGAATTCCTCGAGGTCGAAGATCTCGTTGGAGGTCAGGGCGTGTTCGCGCCCGGGGATGTCCGGTACCGACGGCCAGCCGCCGGTGGCGATGAGGATGCGGGCGGCCGTGTAGTGGTCGTCGCCCACGGCCACGGTGTTGGCGTTGACGATGCGCGCGCGGCCGTCGATAAGCGTCGCCTCGGCGCCGCGGAGCATGTTGCGGTAGACCGCGTTCAGGCGGGCGATCTCGTTCTTCTTGTTGTCCCGGAGCGTATGCCAGTCGAAGCCCTCCACGGTGCTCTGCCAGCCGAACTCGCGCGCGTCGTCGAAGCCCTTGCCGTACTCGGACGCATAGACGTAGAGCTTCTTGGGCACGCAGCCGACGTTGACGCAGGTGCCGCCGAGATAGCGGTCCTCGGCGATGGCGACGCGGGCGCCGAAGCCGGCGGCCATGCGCGCGGCGCGAACGCCGCCGCTGCCGGCGCCGATCACGAAAAGGTCGAAATCGAGGTCACTCATGGGGGTCTCCTGTGATCGCGCCATGGTAACAGCTATCGGCAGCAGCAGGCCGGTGCCGGCAGCGGTGGCGCGGGGGCTGCAAAGGGCTATGATCGAGGGTTCCGGAGATGGGGGTGCTGATGGGAAAGATCAAGGTCGCGGCGGGGCTCTGCCTCGCGGGGGCGCTTGGCTGGGTCGGCTGGCAGGGCATCGATGCGGCGGAGGTGGCCACCGGCTACAGCGCCAAGCAGCTGTGCTCGGGCGTCTTCGTCGCCGGCCTGCCGGCGCGCTTCGTGATCGAGCGCGACATCCTGCCGCGCATGGCCCTGCTCGGTCCCGCCCGGGGGCTGCTCGACCTGTCCGTGGATGCCGGGAGCGGCGAGGCGCGGGCGAGTCTCCTCGGAGTCAGTGCCCGCGCCGGCGTGCAGGGGCCCGCGACCGGCTGCAGCCTGCACCGCGACGGGCGGGGGGCGCCACCGCCGCAGCCGGCGCCGGTGCATCCCTGGCCCGAAGCGGAGGCGCCGCCGGCCCTCGAACGGGCCGTGGACGCGGCGTTCGCGGAACCCGAGGGCGGGGGCCGCAACACGCTCGCGGTGGCGGTCGCCCGGGGCGGACGGCTGCTGGCCGAGCGCTACCTCGCTCCGGTGGATGCGGGGACGCGCCTCCAGGGCTGGTCCATGAACAAGAGCCTGCTCGCGACCTGGGTCGCCCTGCGCAGTGCCGACGGCGAGGGGCTGTCCCTGTCCGACCCGGTGCGCCAGCGCCTGCTCGCCCTCGGCGCGCCGCCGGCGACGACCCGCGACCTCGCCCCGGGGCTGACCCTCGGCCACCTGCTGCAGATGGAGTCGGGCCTCGCCTTCGAGGAGCGCTACGCCCCCGGCAGCGATGCGACCACCATGCTCTACCGTCGCGACGCCATGTGGCGCGAGGCACCCGCTACCGGGCAGGCGCGCCCGCCCGGTGCGCACTTCAGCTATTCCAGCGGCGACAGCAACCTCGCCGCGTATCTCTGGCAGCAGAGCCTCGATGCGGACTACGCGGACTGGGTGCGCGAGCACTTCAGCGAGCCGCTGGGCATCCGCTCCCTCGTGCCCGAGGCCGACGCGAGCGGCACCCAGGTCGGCTCCAGCTACAGTTACATGACCGCCCGCGACTGGCTGCGCGTGGGCCAGCTCTGGCTCGACGCCTGGCACGGCCGCTCGCCGCTCCTGTCCCGCGAGTGGCTGCGCGACGCGGTCGCGCCCAGGCCCTCGGACCCGCGCGGCCGCTACGGCCGCAGCTTCTGGCTGAATACCGGCGGTGCGGCCTTCCCCGGGCAGCCCGAATCGCTGTTCTACGCCGGCGGTAACGCCGGCCAGTACGTGCTGGTCGTGCCCGAGGAGGAACTCGTCATCGTGCGGCTCGGCCTCACCGACGAGCCCCGGGTCCAGCCCGGGATAGGCGCGCTCCTCGCCGGCGTGCGCGAGGCCCTGGGGGAGGCACCCTGATGGCCGCGCTGCGCCTGGCGGCCATCTACCGCTACCCGCTGAAGTCCGCCGCGGGCCTCGCCTGCGAGCAGGCGACCCTGGACGACTTCGGTGTCGCCGGCGACCGGCGCTGGCTGCTGGTGGACCCGGCGGGGGATTTCCTGAGCCAGCGCCGGCTGCCGGCGCTGGCCCTGCTGCGAGCCGAGGAGCGCGGCGACGGCCTGGCCCTGGCCTTCGGCGGCGAACAGCTGGCGGTACCCGGCCCCGCGGCGGGCGCGCCCACCCGCGCGGTCACGGTCTGGGGCGATCGCGTGACGGCGCTCGACGCCGGCGACGCGGCCGCGGACTGGCTC
>CAJWWA010000161.1 GCA_913048495.1 uncultured Halieaceae bacterium | reverse complement strand
CGGGTGCCGCCTGATCTCCCTGTCGCCGTACTGGCTGAAGCCCAGGATCGAGATGACGTTCGCCGTCGGGATCATGGCCGCGGCGGCGACCGCCGTGAGCGCGATGCCCTCCTCGCCATGGAGTGTGCCGGCGAGCGACAGTGCGACGAAGGTGTTCCAGCGCACGTTGGACTGGATGATGCTGCCGACGGTGGCGCGCCGGATGCCGGGCCAGAAGCGCGCGGCATGGCCCACGGCCGCCATGAGCAACTGCGCGCCGATCAGCGCGGCGGCAATCGGCCAGGGTGATTGCTCGAAGGGCGCGTTCGCCAGCACGCGGATGATCAGGCAAGGGAAAAGCAGCACGTAGCAGAGCCGCTCAATGGCCCGCCAGCCTTCAGCGGGCGGGCTGTTGCGCCAGGCGAGGAAATGCCCGATGGAGACGATGGCGATAACGGGGAGCAGGGCGAGGACGAAGGTCATGACACGATGCAGAAGGAGCGGGTGCGCAGCATACACCCTGGGCGCATCGACAGGGCAGCCCGCTCGGGCGTTTCAGTGCCGGGTCAGCGCGATACTCAGCAGCCAGCGGCTCCCGTCTTCGATCGTCGATACCTGGTGCCGGTAGAGGTCGGGCCGGAAGAGCACGAGCCGCCCGCGGAGATTGAAGATGCTGCGCTCGCAGGAGAACTTGCCCCCGCGTCTCGGCTTGACCAGCACGCAGTTGAGCTTGTAGAGCCGTCCCTCCGCGACCATGTCGACGTGGGGCATGATGCGGTGCCCTCTGGCGTAGTGCACGAGGTAGACGCTTAAGCGCCGGGACTGGAACAGGACCCGGTTCCTGACCCTGCTATGGGATAACCTCATCGGGTGAAGTGTACCAGTCACGGCGGCTGTGATGGGGCTGGGTCCGCGGCAGAAAAAAGGGGCCACATCGCTGTGGCCCCTGCTCCAGTGGCGCGCGGTTGCAGAAGGCTGCTATTCGGCCGCCTTCACAACGAGCTGTGCATCGTAGATGCGCGGCGCATCGCAGCTGACGACGCCTTCCGTCGCCTCTTCCATCGCGGCCATGCCGCCGCCGTTGAAATAGATGTCGTAGCCCTTGCCGAAGTCCGCATAGCGGGTCCAGGCGGATACATGGTAGTAGTCGAAGTCCGGGCTTGCGCCACCCAGTGTCGGCACGAAAGCCCAGCTGCTGCCACCCTCAGCGCCCTTATCCCGCATTGCCGCCGCGTACTGCCCGTGGGCCTTCATGGCGTCCGCCATGGAGGCACCTTCCTCCAGCGAGCAGCTCGAGAACCAGACCAGGCCGTTGTCCGGCGGCCCCTCGGGCGCGTGGATCTCCATCGAGCTCGCCAGGCCATGCCCCGAGCAGCTGATTACCTCGTCGAAGGCGGCCGCCAGCTTGCCGCCCTCCGCGCGGTAGGCGTCGATACCCGCGCCCATGCCGGCGCCGGAGGTCCAGCTGCCGAGCCAGCCCACCTGCCAGGCGGCTTCCGTCGTGCGGAACTGGGGCGTGATGATCCAGGCGGAGTAGTCACCGCGTTTTTTTGCCCATTTGGCAAAATCCGCCGCCACCGCCTTCAGGTCGCTCATTTCCGCACCGTCGCGGAGATCGCAGTAGAACATCTCGACGGGTACGATGGGTGCTGCTTCCTGTGCCATTGCCGGTAAAGCGACAAGCGCTGCCGCAGCGGCAGCAAGGTGCATTCTCTTCATGACGTTATTCTCCGTTATTCTCGTAGTTGTCGAACCGCGTTAAGCCATCGCCGATGCCAGGGGAGCCGTTCGAGAAGTGATCAGGCAGGAGCGATAACTTGAAGCTAGTAGAAAGCCGGCGTTTTGCAACAGATTGCGCCGCTGTTGCTCAGCGCCAGAGGCGTTTGCCTCCCGGTGCGTTGAACTCGAGCAGTTCCCCGGCAACCGGTATGTCCCTTTCCGGGTTGTACGTCGTCGTGCGCTGCACCCGGAAGTCTTCGAAGAGGAATTCGGATTCTGCCTGTCGAAGCAGCAGGTCCGCTTTGCCGATCCACAGCGTCATCTGTCCCCTGACGGTTTCGTCGATGATCCGGTAGCAGTCGATGCCGCGCAGGGTCTTGTCGGCAATGCGCTCAGGCTTCCGGAACCGGATCGCCCGCCGCCAGGTGATCTCGTCGGGCAGCAGCATGGCGGGGACCGTAATGGCCGATTCGCTGGATACGCCGGTGGCGGCGGCAACGGCCCGGTCGAGCGTATCCAGCGTCAGGTCGTGCTCCAGGTCCCAGTGCACCCGCAGGTCGTCCCGGTTCCGATAGATTATGAACTTCCTTACTTCGAAGGGGCGGACCTTCTCCCGGAACTCGTAGCGAAAGCGATGGGGCCGCACGAAGGCAGTGCTGAAGGGTTTCTCGACCGTCCGTGAGCCGTTCGCGTCCGTGAAGACTTCCCGGACCATGCCCGTATCGCGGTAGGACCTGGCGCTGGCGTACGCCTCCTTCATCTGCTGGATGATGGTATCGGCCGGGAGCGGGTCGCGGTCGGCCACGTCCGCTGCTGCCAACGCCGTGGTGAGCAGCAACAGCATGCCCGTCCATGCAGACGTCTTAAACGCCGGCCAGCGGTTCACCCCGCACCTGTCTGCGGGCGTGACACCACCATCTAGAACCGAAGGCAACTCGTGCACCTGGAGAGACCGGGCACCAGGGTCGAGATGTCGCGGAAAGAACGCATGCTGGACATCGTAGCCGACCTCCTGGCGTTGAGAGCAAGCGATGAGCTTACACCAAGGCCTCGGGACGAAGTTGGTTCACTGCGAGAGCTCGGACCAAGGAAGTCTTCCGCGGCTATTCGTATTAGCATGGCCGAAACAGCGAGCTGCCAGTTAGGGGAGGGATTGTGCGGCAGTTATCCAGTGGTTCTCGTGGGCGAATGACGGATCTATTCGCTCGTTTTCCCCTTGGTGCTATTGCCCAGGGCTTGGGACGGCCGGATGCCTGAGCACCGTTCGTCGCCGGGTGTTGCGGCGCCGCCGCGAACCGTCGGTTTCCTCGGTGTTGCCCTGCTGCCCGTCAACGGCATGATTGGCGCGGGTATCTTCGCTCTCCCGGCAGCACTGGTCGGTGCCGTGGGCGGCTTCGCGCCGTGGCAGATACTCATCGGCGGATTCGTCTTCCTGCCCCTGGTGCTGACTTTCGCCTGGCTTGCCGCGCACTTCGAGGGCAGCGGCGGGCCGGTGCTGTTCGGAAAGACCGCGTTCGGCCCCTTCCTCGGCTTCCAGGCCGGCTGGGCGCGCTATGCGGCGGGCACCGTCGCCGTGGCGGCCAATACCCACGTGATGGTGAGCTATTTCGCGGCCCTCTTTCCGGTCCTGGCGAATCCCGTGCTACACAGTGCGGCGGTCGTGCTGGTGATCACGGGCCTGACGCTGCTGTGCATCCTGGGCATGCGCCAGTCGGTTGCGGCGCTGGGGGTGCTGACCGCACTCAAGCTGCTGCCGCTGGTCGCGCTGGTCCTGTCCGCCGCGCTCGGCAGCTACCGCTCCATTCCCTTCGTGCTGCCCGAGTTCAGCCAGGTCGAGAGCGTGCTGCTCCTGTCCTTCTACGCTTTCATCGGCTTTGAGACCGCGACCATGCCCGCGGGGGAGATGCGGCGCCCGAAGCGCGACCTGCCGCGCGCCCTGGTCACCATGCTCGCCATGGTGACCCTGATCTACATGGCCGTGATCTGGGCCTTCGGCGTCATCGCTCCGGAGGCAAGCGAGAGCGGCAATGCACTTGCCGACGCGGCGATGGTTTCCCTCGGGCCGATCGGTTCCCTCGCCATCGTGCTCGCCGCCGGCTTTTCCATCGCCGCGAACACCCTTCAGGGGATCGTCGCCATTCCGCGCATGGCTTTCGGCATGGCGGAGGAGGGCATGCTGCCGGCGTGGTTCGGCCGCGTGAACCCGCGCTGGCTTACGCCGGCCAACGCGATCCTCTGCTACGGCGGTCTGGCTGCGCTGTTCAGTCTCTGGGGCGGTTTCGCGGTGCTCGCGGCCGCCAGCACGCTGACGCGGCTGCTGACCTACCTCGTGAGCGCCGCCGCGCTGCCGGTGATCGAGCGTCGCCGCGGCATCACCCGCCGCCTGCACAGCGCCATGGCGTTGCTCGCCGTCTGCCTCTCCTGCTGGGTCGCGTCGCACGCCAGCGCCCTGTCCTGGATGATCTTTGCCGCGCTGGTGGCGCTGGGGACGCTGCTGTACTTTCTCGCGCAGCGCGCGGTGGGCCCGGCTGCTGCCTAATGCTGATGCCCGCCCGGCCCGTGCGCATGCCGGTGGGCAACTTCCTCCTCGGTCGCTGCACGGACACCGGTGATCTCGATATCGAACACGAGGTCGCGGCCCGCCAGGGGGTGATTGGTGTCGAGGTCGGCGCTGAACTTGCCGACCTTCAGCACCGTGGCGGGTCGCTGTCCCTCGGCGGTGTTGACCTGCACGAGCATGCCCGGCCGCAGGCGACCCCGGTAGAGCAGGTGCTTGACCGGTACGCGCTGCTGCCGCTGCGGGTCGCGGTCGCCGTAGGCATCCGCGGCATCGAGCGCGACACTGAACACATCGCCCTCGGCCTTGCCTTCCAGCTGGCGCTCGAGGCCCGGCAGGAGGTTACCCGCGCCGTGCAGGTAGAGGCTGGGTTCGCCGTCCCGCGACGTTTCGAGTTCGTCGCCGCTGGCGTCCCGCAGGGTGTAGTGGAAAGAGACGACGCTGTTTCTTTGAATGTTCATGGGTATGCCTGCGAATTCGGAGTCGTGGCCCCGGTTGGCCACGGGAGAGCTGGAACGGCTATTACCGTGATGTCGGTTCAAGGCGGATTCTAGAGGTTCCTGCCGCGCAAGCGTACCCGGCGCCCTGTATTATGGGGCATGGACTGGAGGACTGCCCGATGACCATCGAAGCCCGGCGCACCCCGGACGATCGCTTTGCCGATCTCCCCGGCTATGACTTTGCACCGCACTACGTCGACGACCTGACGGGTTACGAGGGCCTGCGCGTTCATTACGTCGACGAGGGGCCGCAAGACGCCGGCAGGACCTTCCTGTGCCTTCATGGCCAGCCGACCTGGAGCTACCTCTATCGCAGGATGATCCCGGTTTTCCTCGAAACCGGCGCGCGCGTTGTCGCGCCCGACTGGCTGGGCTTCGGCGGGTCCGACAAGCCGGTCGATGACGGCGTCTACACCTTTCACTTCCACCGCAACATGATGGTTGCACTGATCGAGGGGCTCGAACTGCACAACGTCACACTCGTGTGCCAGGACTGGGGAGGGCTGCTCGGCCTGACGATACCGCCGGCGATGCCGGAGCGCTTCGAGCGGCTGATCGTGATGAATACTGCCATTGCCGTGGGTGAGTCACCGGGCGAGGGCTTTGAGGCCTGGAAGGCCTACGCCGCCAGCCAGCCGGACATGGATATCGCCGCACTGATGAAGCGTGCAACCCCCATCCTCACCGATGCGGAGGCAAATGCCTACGCGGCGCCCTTTCCCGACGTGAGCTACAAGGCCGGCGTTCGGCGCTTCCCGGAGCTCGTGATGGTCAGCCCGGATATGGAAGGTGCGGAACTATCGAGGCGCGCGCAGGCCTGGTGGGCCGAGGAATGGCAGGGCGAGTCCTTCATGGCGGTGGGCATGGCGGACCCGGTGCTGGGCCCGCAGCAGATGGCGCGGCTGCGCGCCGGGATCCGAAACTGCCCGCCGGCAATGGAGATCGAAGAGGGCGGCCACTTCGTGCAGGAGTGGGGCGAACCGATCGCCCGCGCGGCGCTTGCGGCCTTCGGTAGCTAGGCCATACGCCCCGGCCGGTCCGGCCTTCAATCTACCACCGCATCGCCGATTGCTTTCCGGGTGTTGTCCCGGGCCTGGTTCGCCAGTATCGCGCCGACCACTAGGGCGGTGCCGATGGTGATGAGCACGGCCTTCACGCGGCCCGAACGATCCTGCAGCGGCTGCTGCGGGTCCGGGCCCTGCGTGTGGGCGCAGCCGGCGCTGACCAGGTGAATGGCGATAAAGATGGCGAGCGGTCTGAGGGCTTTCACGTCGGGTTTCCTGTTGCTGTGGTGCGCCCTTGGCGCGTAGAGAGTGTTGGCGGGTAGTGTCGGGACTGTCGAGTGCCCGGGCGTTCACGGGTGATCGAGCGGATGCCGCTCCCGCGTCAGGGTGAATCGGCTTTTCTTGCGACGAGAAACAGGCTGTTCGTGCGGCCGTGTGTCCAGTGCTCTTGCTCCTCGAAGCCCGCAGAGGCCACCTCCCGCAGCATGTCTGCGGCACGCAGGAAGCTCACGTAGGGTGCCTTGCCCAGCCATTGCATGACCGGAATGACGGGCCTCAGGAACCACAGCCGGTCGGCGAGGCAGACCGTGCTGGAGACAAAGAAGCCGCCGGGTTTCAGGAGTCTGTGAACCCTGGCCAGGGCGGCCCTTCGGTCCGGCACCAGGTGCAGGAGGTTCAGCGCCAGGACCATGTCGTAGCTGTCGTCCGGCGCCTCGAAGTCCTCCACACCGGCCTGCCGGAAGCTGACGTTCTCGATGCCGGCGTCCTGCGCCTTCCGCCGTCCGATCGCGATCATCGCCGCCGACACGTCGGTCGCGTCGATCTGCGCCACGTGGCCTGCGTGCTCCAGCGCCGTCGACCCGGTACCGCAGCCGAATTCCAGTACAGCCATCGAGGGCTGCATGAGCGCCTGCGTTGCTGCCAGCTTGCGGGCATAGGTCTCGGTGTCGGCGATGGCTTGCCTGCTGTAATCGGGAGCGACCCGGTCCCAGAATTCCGATGATGTCACGGCCACGATGGCGTCCTCTGCGGGTTTGGCGTTGTCTGAGGGCTTATTGGACCATGCATACATTGCATATAGAATGCTGAAATAATTGGGTCAGACATACGCAAAACAATGAACTGGAGCGACGTCGCCTTCGATTGGAACCAGGTCCGGGCGTTCCTCGTCGCCTCTGAAGAGGGCTCGCTTTCCGCAGCCGCCCGGGCGCTCAAGCAGACTCAGCCGACGCTGAGCCGCCAGGTGACGGGCCTTGAGCAGTCGCTCGGCGTGACCCTGTTCGAACGCGGGCACCGGAAGCTGCAACTGACCGCTGCCGGTCTCGAGTTGCTCGAACACGTGCGCGCGATGGGCGAGGCGGCCAACCGGGTGTCACTCGCGGCGTCTGGTCAGTCCCAGGCGATCGAGGGTCGCGTGCGCATTACGGCGTCGGAGATGATGGCGACCTACTGCCTGCCGCCCATGCTGCGCAAGCTGCGCGAACAGGCACCCGGAATCGTGGTCGAGGTGGTGGCCTCGGACCAGGTCCGCGACCTCATCCGGCGCGAGGCCGACATCGCCATCCGCCATGCGCAACCGGCACAGCCCGATCTCATCGCCCGCCGCGTCGGCTTCCTGCGAGGCCGCATCTATGCCGCGCGCAGCCTGCTGGACCGGGTCGGCATGCCGCGCGACTTCGACGACCTCAAGGACCAGGATTTCGTCGGCATAGACGATACGGCAGCGCTGCTCGAAGGGCTCGCGGAGCAGGGGCTCGAACTGCACCTCGACCAATTCCGGGTGTCGTCGGGCAGCGGCAATTGCATGCTGCAGCTCATCCGCGAGGGGCTGGGCTTCGGCTTCCTGCCCATGGATACCGGCGGGTTCTTCCTCGATCTCGTGTGTGTCCTGCCGGACC
>CAJWWA010000160.1 GCA_913048495.1 uncultured Halieaceae bacterium | reverse complement strand
CGGCAAGGTGAGGGAGGTCAAGCAGAACCTGCTGCAGTTCTCGGGGATCGTTTTCCCCGAGGGCGACCGCGAGGGCGCGCGCCGTATCTGGCAGGGTGCCCTGGACGAAGACCCGGAGCACAAGGTCCTGCGCGCGACGCTCGAGCGCCTCGGCGTCTACGAACAGCCCTGACACCGTGTTCCGCCAGGCCGTCAGCATCGCGCTTTGCCTGTGCCTGGCCGCCTGTGCCGCGCCGGGGGTTCGACCGCCGCCCGGCGCCTGGGCGGAGCAGCGGCCGCAGCTCGAGCAGTTCGAGCGCTTCCGCCTGCAGGCCAAGGTCGCCCTGCGCTGGCCCGAGGGCGCCGAGACGGCGCGCCTGTCCTGGGAGCAGCGCGGCGAAGAGACGGACCTCACCCTCGCCGGCCCCTTCGGCGCCGGCGCCGTGGCGATCGAGCGCCGCGGCGCAAGGCTCGAGATCAACGATGGCGACAGCCGGCGCACGCTCCCGGCCGACGACCCCGACGCCCTCGCCGCCGCCACCGGCTGGCCGGTACCCGTCGACGCGCTGGCCTGGTGGCTGCGGGGTCTGCCGGACCCCGCGGGCGCGCGGGCGCGGCTGACCTGGGACGCGGGGCTGCCGCAGCGCCTCGAGCAGGGGGGCTGGACCGTCAGCTACGGCCGCTTCGCCCGCGTGGACGGCCTGCTGTTGCCGCAGGCCCTGACCCTCCGCTACCCGGCCGGGGCGCTGGAGCTGCGCCTCGCCGCGGCGCAGTGGCAGGCGGGAGCCGACGAGTGACGGGCCGCGTACTCTCGCTGGCGGCGCCCGCCAAGCTCAACCTGTTCCTCCACGTGACCGGCCGCCGCGATGACGGCTACCACACGCTGCAGACCGTCTTCCAGCTGCTGGACTGGGGAGACACGGTCACCCTCGAAGCGCGGGACGACGGCGTCATCACCCTGGCCGGCCCGGACCTCGGCATCGCCCGCGACGACAACCTGGCGGTGCGCGCCGCGCGGGCGCTGAAAGCGCTGCCGGGCGTGGCCGCGGACGCGGGGGTGCACATCACCCTCGACAAGCGGATACCCACCGGCGGCGGCCTCGGCGGCGGCAGTTCCGATGCCGCCAGTACCCTGCTGGGGCTCGCCCGCCTCTGGAACCTCGCTGTCAGCGGGGACCGGCTTGCGGCCATCGGCGCCACCCTCGGCGCCGACGTGCCGGTCTTCGTCCGCGGCCACAGCGCCTGGGCCGAGGGCATCGGCGAGGAACTGACGCCCCTCGAACTGCCCCCGGCCTGGTTCCTGGTCGTCTACCCGGGCGTCCACGTCGACACCGGGGAAATATTTTCCCGGCGGGAATTGACACGTGACAGCCCGCCAATCACAATGGCCGCCTTTTTCGCGGGGGGTTCCCGGAACGACTGCGAGCCGGTGGTGCGCGACCTCTACCCGGAGGTCGACAAGGCATTGAATTGGCTCGGGAAATTCGGGGAGGCGAGGCTGACAGGTACCGGTGCATGCGTGTTCTGCCGCTGCGCCGACGAGGCGTCAGCACGGGCCATCGCGGCGGAGGTCCCGGCACCCTGGCGTGCCATCGTGGCAGCCGGCGTCAACCGTTCTCCTGCACTGGAACAAGAGGCAGAGACCTGACCAGCTCCTGGGGTGTCGCCAAGTGGCAAGGCACCGGGTTTTGATCCCGGCATTCGCAGGTTCGAATCCTGCCACCCCAGCCATCTTCCGGAATCTGATCACGTGCTCCTGGGGAACTCGCCGTGTCTTCGAAAATGATGGTGTTCACAGGCAATGCCAACCCCGAGTTGGCACGCAAGGTGGCGAGTCGCCTGTACCTCTCCCTGGGCAAGGCCGATGTCGGCCGCTTCAGCGACGGTGAGATCGCCGTCGAGCTGAATGAGAACGTCCGCGGCAAGGACGTGTTCGTCCTGCAGTCCACCTGTGCACCGACGAACGACAACCTGATGGAACTGCTGCTGATGATCGACGGCCTGCGCCGCGCATCGGCGGCTCGGATCACGGCGGTGGTGCCCTACTTCGGCTACGCCCGCCAGGACCGCCGGGTCCGCTCCTCGCGGGTGCCGATTTCCGCGAAGGTGGTGGCGGACATGATGGTCGGTGTGGGCGTCGACCGGGTGCTGACCGTGGACCTGCACGCCGAGCAGATCCAGGGCTTCTTCGCCTGCCCGGTGGACAACGTGTACGGCTCGCCGGTGCTCAACGACGACATCGTGGCGTGCAGCTACAGCGACCTCGTCGTGGTGTCGCCGGACATCGGCGGCGTGGTGCGGGCGCGGGCCATCGCCAAGCAGCTCGACGACGCGGAGCTGGCGATCATCGACAAGCGCCGGCCCCGCCCGGGCGAGGCGCAGGTCATGAACCTGATCGGCAGCGTCGACGGGCGCACCTGTATTCTCGTCGACGACATGGTCGACACGGCGGGCACGCTGTGTAATGCCGCCGATGCGCTCAAGGAGCGTGGCGCGACCAAGGTGGTCGCCTACTGCACCCACGCGGTGCTCTCCGGCCGGGCGCTGGACAACATCCGGTCCTCCGAGCTCGACGAGCTCGTGGTGACCGACACGATTCCCCTGGGTGAGGAAGCGCGCGGTATCGACAAGATCCGCCAGCTCACGATCTCGGACCTGCTCGCGGAGTCCATTCGTCGCGTGTCCAACGAGGAATCGATCAGCGCGCTGTTCTCCTGAGAACGGCGCATAAGGGAACGCGCGCCGCGGCTGGTCGCAAGCCGTGCCGCGTTTTTTTGACGGAAAGGAGTCAAGACAATGTCTGACCAGCTTGAAATCGCCGCGATCGCCCGCGACGACCTGGGGAAAGGTGCGAGCCGCCGCCTGCGTCGTAACGCGGACATGATCCCGGCGATCATCTACGGGGCCGGCAAGGACCCCCAGCCCCTGTCCATCGTCCGCAAGGACATCGAGAAGTGCCTGGAGAGCGAGGCGTTCTTCTCCCAGGTCATCGCCGTGAAGATCGGCGGCGATGTGCAGAAGGCCATCCTCAAGGACCTGCAGCGCCACCCGGCGAAGGACCGAGTCATGCACGCGGACTTCCTGCGCATCGACGAGAAGGTCGCGCTCAAGGTGAACATCCCCATTCACTTCGTGAACGAGGAGAGCTGCCGCGGCGTCAAGCTCGAGGGCGGCATCATCGAGCACCAGTCGCTGGAAATCGAGGTGCTCTGCCTGCCCTCCGCCATCCCCGAATACATCGAGGTGGACATGGCGGACATCGGCCTCGGTGACAGCGTGCACCTGTCCGACGTGACCCTCCCCGAGGGCGTGGAGTCCGTGGCCCTGTCCTACGGCGAAGACCACGACGAAGTTATCGCCTCGGTCATCCAGCCGCGCGGCCTCAAGTCCGACGAGGAAGAGGACGAGGAAGCCGCCGAGGCACCGGCGGCGGACGACGTGCCGTCGGCGCAGGACGAGGGCGAGGACGAAGCCAGCGAGGACTGATCCCCGCGCGGCACCGTCACAGCGGAACGTCGCCGTGGGCAGCCCCATCCGCCTCATTGTCGGCCTCGGCAACCCGGGTGACGCCTACCGCGGCACCCGGCACAACGCCGGGGCCGATTTCGTATCGGCCCTGGCGCGGCGCCACGGGGCTACCCTGGCGGAGGAGAGCAAGTTCTTCGGCGAGACGGGGCGGGCCAGCGTGGCCGGCCAGGACCTGCGCCTGCTCATCCCGACGACCTGGATGAACCGGAGCGGCAGGGCCGTTGCGGCGCTGGCGGGTTTCTTCAAGATTCCGCCGGCCGGCATTCTCATCGCCCACGACGAGCTGGACATTCCCGCCGGCTGCGCCCGCTTCAAGCGCGGGGGCGGCCACGGCGGTCACAACGGCCTGCGCGACATCATCCCCGCGCTTGGCAACGATAGCGATTTCTACCGGCTGCGGATCGGCATCGGCCACCCCGGCAGCGCCGCCGTGGTCAGCGGCTACGTGCTCGGCCGGGCGCCGGCCGCCGAGGCGGCGCGCATCGCGACGGCCATCGACGCCGCACTTGACGCGCTGCCGCTGCTCCTCGCCGGCGACCTGGTGAAGGCGCAGACGCAGCTGCACAGTTTCACGGCCCCCTGAACGGCGGGGCAGCGGAGGCACAGAGCATGGGCTTCAAATGCGGTATCGTCGGTCTGCCGAACGTGGGCAAGTCGACGCTGTTCAACGCCCTCACCCGGGCCGGCATCGACGCCGAGAACTTTCCCTTCTGCACCATCGAGCCGAACGCCGGGGTCGTGCCCGTGCCGGACCCGCGGCAGGCGCGCATCGCGGCGATCGTGAAGCCGCAGCGGGAGGTGCCGACGACCATGGAGTTCGTCGACATCGCCGGGCTGGTGGCCGGCGCGAGCCGCGGCGAGGGCCTGGGCAACCAGTTTCTCGCCAATATCCGCGAGACCGACGCTATCGCCCACGTGGTGCGCTGTTTCGACAACGACAACGTCATCCATGTGGCGAACGCGGTGGACCCGGCGGCGGATATCGAGGTGATCAACACCGAGCTGGCGCTGGCCGACCTCGAGAGCTGCGAGAAGCAGCTGCAGAAGGTCACCCGCACCGCGAAGAGCGGCGACAAGGAAGCGGTGGCCCTGAAGGCCCTGCTCGAGAACCGCCTTCTGCCCCAGCTCAACGAGGCGAAACCCGTACGCGCGCTCGACTTCGATCCGGCGGAGCGCGCGCTGCTGCGCACGCTGTTCCTGCTCACCGCCAAGCCCACGCTGTATATCGCCAACGTCGACGAAGACGGCTTCGACGACAACCCGCACCTGGCGGCCGTGGCGGCGATCGCCGCCGATGAGAACGCCCAGGTGGTCGCCATCTGCAACAAGCTCGAGTCGGAGATCGTGGAGCTGGAGGACGAGGAGCGCGCCGAGTTCCTCGCCGAGCTGGGCATGGAGGAGCCGGGCCTGAACCGGGTGATCCGCGCCGGCTACCGGCTGCTCAACCTGCACACCTTCTTTACCGCCGGGGAGAAGGAGGTCCGCGCCTGGACCGTGCGCGTCGGCGCCACCGCGCCGGAGGCCGCGGGCGTTATCCACACGGATTTCCAGAAGGGCTTCATCCGCGCCGAGGTCGTCAGCTACGACGATTTCATCAACCACAACGGCGAACAGGGCGCGCGCGACGCGGGCCGCTGGCGCCTGGAGGGCAAGGACTACGTCGTCCAGGACGGGGACATCATCCACTTCCGCTTCAACGTCTGATTAACGTATGATCATTTCTCACTATACCTCAGTAGACGTTAGTAGCCATCCATCGACTAAAAACATAATATAAAATCAACAGGTTATATTGAAAACAGCCTGAGTTTTTGGGCTGCCGGCGTCTACTGTTGGATTTTGCATTCCAGGATTTTTGGGGGTACAGTTGGGGGTACTGCTCAGAAATTTTGGGGGTACCGACCCCAACCCTGGAGGTGCCAATGCCAAAGGATCTACTTACCGATCTTAAAGTCAGGGCGGCGAAGCCGGAATCACGCTCGTATAAGCTCAGTGATGGCGGCGGCCTGTTCCTCTTGGTCAAACCGAATGGCAGTAAGCTCTGGCGCTGGAAGTACCGCATCGATGGCAAGGAGAATCTTTACGCTATCGGCCCCTACCCTGATGTAGGCCTATCAGATGCCCGAACGGAGCGGGACTCGGCCCGGCAACTCGTCAAGCAAGGCATTCACCCATCGCACGACCGCCAGGAGATAAAGCGGCGTAATATCGAGACACTCGAAGAACGCAAGCGAGCCATGGAGAGCTCGTTTGCCAAAGTCTCGGCTGCTTATCTGGCTGAGGTGAAAGCGAGCTACAAGCCAGGCTCGTACCGCGCCAAGGAAAGCCGTATCCGGAAATACCTCGCACCGAAGCTGGCCGAGATTCCAATCAGTGAGATCGGAGTCAAAGAGATACGTCCCGTCCTGGAGGCCTGCAAAGCCCACGGTGCCTGGGCCGGGATTCATGTGAAGGGAGACCTGAACGCAATTTTTGAGTATGCAATCGTACGGGGCTTGGCCGACGCCAACCCGATACCAACGCTGCGCGGACTGCTCAAGATACCCCCCAGCCAAAGCAAGGCCGTCTTGACCGCCGAGCAGACCCGCGCCTTCTATCGAGAGCTTCGGGCTTACCGCGGCTACCCAGAAACAGCCCTGTGTCTGCGACTCATTGCACTAACCGCCTGCCGACCCGGCGAAGCAGCCGATGCAGAGTGGAACGAGTTTGATTTTGAGGAACAGCTATGGCGCCGACCGGGGGAGAAGATGAAAGCCGGACGCGACCACGTCTGCCCTCTTTCTGATCAGGCAATCCAGGTGATCGAAGACCTTCGGCCAATTACCGAAGGTGGGCGCTATCTGTTTCCTCACCGTAGCGGCAAGGGGTTCACGACGCCCAACAGATTGTCGTATGCCATGCGTGACATGAATCTGGGGCCGAGAACAACACCCCACTGTTGGCGAACCACTTTTTCCACTTGGGCCAACGAACAGGGTTTCCGTCCCGACGCCATTGAGCGCCAGCTAGCCCACGTCGAAAGCAACAAGGTGCGCGCAACTTACAATAAGGCAATCCTGCTCTCCCAGCGCCGTAAAATGATGCAGGCATGGGCTGATTATCTTTCGGCAGCAGAAGAGGCGGCTGTAAATACATCTGAGTCAGCTTCCAAGCCGACATCCAAGAAGATTGGTGCGCGTGCTCGCAGAGCGGGCTAAGCTTTATGTAGCACCACTGTTGGACTGAGCTTCGCCAACCGAAAGCGTCAAATACGGATTATTTAGAAGTGGTTCGTTGAACAACACCGAGCCATCTGCCAACAAGTAGCCATGCAACCGCCGTGACTTGCGTGGCCCGGTGACTTCACAAGTCCAGATGCTCAGCCCATTGCTTTGCTTGCGGTGCAGTCCCAACTTTTCGAATTTCTTCTGAGCCCACTGCCAGTCTGAGAGCTTCTCTGTCTTGGCAAGCTTCGCTATCTGGGGATGCTCCTGGGCATAACGCTGGAACACCCCCGGGCTGACGAGATACACGGTACCGTCTACGGTATGCACCAGCGCCTTGGCATCGTTGATGATGAGCTTGTGGGTCTGGATGCGCTGACGTAGCCATTCCATGAAGTGTTCGCCGGAAGGTGAGGCATTTCTCCGCTCTGGCTCCTCATCCGGCACTGGAGCGACGACTTCTTCTTTTGGAGGTTGCGGCGGGTCGGCTGTTGTAGGTGCCGAGGAGTCATCCAGTAGGTCGAGCAGCGCGTTTACGCCATCGTCTGCCATAACTGATTCTGCCGGCCCAGACTGATCCAGATCGGCGTCAGGTACATGGTGTCCGGCATTCCCTTCGCTGGGTGTAGGCGTTTCCTCTTCCCCCTGATCGACCTCAACGTTTCCCGTAAACGCGGGTGGCCGGTCGGCTGCTTCCCAGATTGCAGCCGGCGATAGCTTCAGGAACGTGAAACTGTGTGACCAGCCCCCATCGCTGGTCACGGTCGCTTTCCAGATCGCTTTGCCGTCTGGGGTGGGCTGTGCGATGCCGTGGTCCTGCAGGATATTGAACAGAGCCGTGTTGTTGGAGGGTATGCCCTCGACCCCCTGGGACAGTAGATAGGCACGCAGCTTGTCGGAAACGGGTAGCGCACCATTCTTTCTGTAATTTTCCGGTGGCATTGAAGAGCTGAGCCACC
>CAJWWA010000159.1 GCA_913048495.1 uncultured Halieaceae bacterium | reverse complement strand
ATTCAGTTTATTATGAGGGTGAGTCAAATGGTATGGTTGTAGACAAAGAAAAACTTGGGAAAAAATACAAAGAACCTAAGAAAAAGAGGAGAAAATGATGCTTATAAAAAAATTATTGTTATGCATAATGTTAGGGCTTATGTTTAGTGATACACAGTCAGAACAGAATCTGCCGCAGCCGCTGCCGCAGGCGGCGCAGCTCGCCCCGGTAGGGCTCGTTGGCGCCGGGATTGCGCGCCCGCAGCGCCTCGTCCGCGCCGGTCATGGACAGCTCCTCGATGAGCTCCTCCACCGCGCGCAGGTACAGGTCGGCCGCCTGCCAGCGGCCGAGGAGCAGCACCTCCGCGGTCACCGCGGCGGTCACGTTCGGGTTGCCGTCCCGGTCACCGCCCATCCAGGACAAGAAGCGCACCGGTGCCGCGTCCAGCGGCAGTCCCTCGCCGCAGGCCTTCCGCCGGGCGGCATCGAGGCGGCGCAGGAACTCCGGCACGGCGTGCCAGAGCGAGTCCTCGACCACCGCGAAACCCCACTTCGCCTCGTCGACGGGCGTCGGCCGCTCCGCGCGGAACTCGTCGCCGAACCAGACCTGGGTGAGAAGCTCGCGCAGGCGGCGCTGGATGCCGCCGCGCTCGGCATCCGTGAGCCCGCCAAGCTCGAGCTGCGACAGGCAGCGGCCGATCTCCCGGTGCTTGTGGATCAGCGTCCGGCGCATGATCTCGGTGGGGTGGGCGGTGAGTACCAGCTCGATGGACAGGCCATCGATGCGCTCGCCCAGTGCCGCCGAGGGAACACCGGCAGCATCGAGGTCGTCGACCATCTCGCGCAGCATGGTCGTCGCCGACGCGGTGGCCGCCATCTGCCGCGAGCTGGCGTACTGCTGCTCGGCGATATTGGCGAGGTTCAGGAACTGCGCAAAGGTGCGGGCCACCGCCAGCATGCGCTCCGGCGACAGCCCGTGCAGCAGAGACAGTAGACCTTCCCGGGCCCCGGCGTCGCCCTCCCGCGCGGCCCGGGAACGCTGGCGGATGTCCTCGATGAGGGCGAGGAAGTCCGCGCCCTCCGCGTCGGCCACCACCTCGCCGAGGAGGCTGCCGAGCATGCTGACATTGCGCCGCAGCCCGGCATAGGGGTCGTCGTCGCTCACCCGGTCCAGCCCGCGATCCTCCTGAGCAGGTCGACGACCCGGCAGCTGTAGCCCCACTCGTTGTCGTACCAGTTGAGTACGCGCAGGTAGCGACCGTTGGTCACCGACGTGAAGCCGGCGTCGAAGACCGAGGAGTGACTGTTGCCGATGATGTCCGAGGACACCAGGGGGCGCTCGCTGTACTGGAGGATGCCCTGGAGCCGCTCGGTCCGCGACGCCGCGAGCACGGCGCGGTTCACCTCCTCCGCCGTCACCGTCCGCGACAGCTTGACGAAGAGATCCACCACCGAGCCATCGGATACCGGCACCCGCGAGGCGATGCCGTGGAGCCTGCCGTTCAGCTCCGGCAGCACCACGCCCACGGCCTTGGCCGCGCCGGTGGAGGTGGGGATGATGTTCTCCGCCGCCGCCCGGCTGCGCCGCCAGTCCGAGTGCGGCACGTCGGCGAGGCGCTGGTCGTTCGTGTACGCGTGCACCGTGTTGATCACGCCTTCGAGGATGCCGAACTCCTCGTGCAGGACCTTCGCCATGGGCGCCAGGCAGTTGGTGGTGCAGCTCGCGTTGGAGATGGTCCGGTGCTCGGGCTTGAGGCCCTCGTCGTTGACGCCGAGAACGACGGTGTAGTCGATGGCGTCCTTGGCCGGGACCGTGAGCACCACGCGGCCGGCGCCGGCGTCGATGTGCTGCTGCAGCTGGGCAGCGCTGCGGAAGACGCCGGTGGATTCGACCACGGCGTCGATGCCGAGCTCGCCCCAGGGCAGCGCCGCCGGGTCGCGCTCGCTGAGCATGCGCACGCGGCTCTTGTCGGTGACGATGTGATCATCCTCGAGGGAAAGCGGCCCGCGGAAGGGCCCCATCACCGTGTCGTACTGGAGCAGGTAGCGCAGTGCCTCGTGGTCGAAGAGGTCGTTGATGGCGACCACGTCCACTCCCTCGACGGTCTCGAGGATGCGGAACACCGAGCGGCCGATGCGCCCGAAGCCATTGATTGCAACTTTAACGGCTGCCATCACGCCACCTCCGTCACTTCACCGAGGTCCCCGTAGAGCCGGGCCACTTCCAGCATGCGCTTGGCATGGCCGCGGTTCTCGTACCAGGACAGGGTCTTGATGAAGTGTTCGCCGGCGCGCAGCGTCCCCTGCGTATCGAAGAGCAGCGACAGCTCGCTGCCGAGCACGTCCGAGGAGACGATGGGGTCGTCGACCACGCCGATGCGACCTGGCTGGGCCTCCGCCCCGGCGCGCATGGCCGCGTTCACGTCCTCGGCGGTGACCGACGCATCCTCCATCACCAGGGTCACGTCGAGGAGGGAACCGGCCTGCACCGGGACGTTGAGCGTCGACGTGTTGATCTTGCCGGCGAAGGCCGGCAGCACATGACCGAGCCAGCGGCCGGCGTCATGGGCATTGGGAATGATGTTGCGGGCCGCGGACCGGCTGCGCCGGTAGTCGCCGCCGGCGTAGTCCTGCAGCGCCTGGTCCGAGGTGTAGGCGTGGACCGTGGTCAGGCTGCCGCACTCGATGACGAACTCCTTCGCCAGCGTGTGCAGGAGCAGGCACAGCGCCGTGGTGGTCGCCGAGCCGGCGGAGATGAGCCGGTCCGAGGGGTCGATGCTGTCGTCGTTGATGCCCGGTATGACGATGCGGTCGATCTCGTCCTCGGGCAGCGAGCGCAGCATCACCCGGGGGGCGCCGCCCGCGAGGTGGTGCCTGAGAACCTCGGCGCTGCGGTAGACGCCGGTGGCGTCGATCACCAGGTCGACGCCGAAGATATCCCAGGGCATCTCCCCGGGCTGGTCCGTGGACATCAGCCGCGCGCGGCTGCGCGGGCCACAGACGAAATTGCCGTCGAGGTGGTACTGCTCCGGGGCATCGACCTCCGAGCGCAGCAGGTAGAGCAGGATATCGGGCCTGCCGATGTCCGCGATGGCGACGATCTCGATGTCCTCGCTGGCCGAACTGAGGTCAAAAAGCTGCCGGCCCGTGCGACCGAAGCCCATGAGCCCCAGGCGCAGCGGCCTTGAGCTGTTCATCTCGCTTTCTCCCGTGAGGTTTGCTGTGTCGGCCCCGGCGGTAACGGCCGGAAGCCGCCAAACCAGTGTTGCACCGGATCGGGCACAGCGCAAACGCCGGGTACCCGGGCGGCCCCGGGGCCGGCTGCGCCGCGGGCGAATCCGCCGCGGCGGGCGGCGCGTAAATCCCGGGACGAACAAGGAGATCCACCATGGAAGCTACCGCCCTCACCCCCCGCGCGCCGATCGACCACGGCCTGACCCCGGAGGCGCTTGCCGTGCGCTCAGCCCTGGAAAATGCGGGCCTGGAAACGCCCATGGTGCCCACGGGCCTGACCCGGGACGAGAAATATGCCCGGCTGCGCGCCGCCTTCACCGAGGTGGCCGAGACCCTCGGGCTGGACCTCGGCGACGACAGCCTGGCGGAGACACCGCACCGGATCGCGAAGATGTACCTGGACGAAAGCTTTGCAGGGCTCGATTACCGCAGCTTCCCCAGCATCTCCGTCATCGAGAACAAGATGCAGGTGGACGAGGTCGTGCGCGTCGACGACATCGAGCTCACCAGCACCTGCGAGCACCACTTCGTCACCATCGACGGCAGCGCCCGGGTGGCCTACCTGCCGCGGGAGCGGGTCATCGGCCTGTCGAAGATCAACCGGGTGGTGCGCTTCTTCGCCCGCCGCCCCCAGGTGCAGGAGCGTCTGACCCGGCAGGTCCTGGTGGCCCTGCAGACCCTGCTCGACACGCCCGACGTGGCCGTGAGCATCAACGCGGTGCACTACTGCGTGAAGGCGCGGGGCGTCATGGACGGCACGTCGTCCACCCACACCACCGCCATGGACGGCGCCTTCCGCCAGGACCCGGCGCTGCGGGCCGAGTTCCTGCGCTAGTAAGCCACCCGCCCCGGAACAGCGCCGCGTCAGGCGCGCGCTGCCCGCGCCAGCCAGCGATCGAGGCAGCCGGCGAAGCGCTGCTTGTCGGCGGCGCCGAGGGCCGCCGGCCCCCCCGTCACCTGGCCCGCGTCGCGCAGCGTCGCCATGAAATCCCGCATGGCCAGGCGGCCGCGGATATTGTCCCGGGTGAACGCCTCGCCCCGGGGGCTCACCGCCTCGGCCCCGCGCTCGATGACCGCCGCGGCGAGGGGGATGTCCTGGGTGACCACGAGGTCGCCCGCGTCCACCGCTTCGACGATCGCGTCGTCGGCCACGTCGAAGCCCCGGGGAACCTGGCGGAAGCGGATGTTCGGGGCGGGCGGGACGCTCAGGGCATGATTCGCCAGCAGCGTCGTCTCCACCCCGGTGCGCCGGGCGGCTCGGAACAGGATCTCGCGGATCGCCTGCGGGCAGGCGTCCGCGTCCACCCAGATGCGCACGGCCGGCTCAGTGCCAGTGTACGAGGAGCTGGCCCGTCTCTGCGGACTCGCGCGCCAGCCGCTCGGCCAGCTCGCCGAAACGCTCGTCGATCTTCTCGCGGCGGATCTTGAGCGTCGGCGTGAGCACCTCGTTCTCGATGCTCCAGGCTTCCTCGCTGACGATCACCGCACCGATGCGCGCGTGCTTCTCCACGCTGTCGTTGATCGCGGCGACCGTCTCGCGGAAGGACTGCTCCAGCGCCTCTCGCGGCTTCTGCCGGGCGTCCTCGGTGAGCACGGCCACCATGACGGTCTTGGAGAAGCCGCGGCCGAGCAGGCACTGCTGCTCGGCATGAGGGTTCTCGGCGAAGCTGCCCTCGATCGGCGGCGGCGCCACGAACTTGCCCTGGATGGTCTTGAGGTAGTCCTTCACGCGCCCGGTCAGGTAGATGAACCCGTCCTCGTCCACCCGGGCCTTGTCACCGGTGTGCAGCCAGCCGTCCTGGATGAGCTCGGCGGTTTTCTCGGGCATGCGGTAGTAGCCGGGGGTACAGCCGTCCGCCCGCACCGCCAGCTCGCCCTCCTCGGTGATCTTGTACTCTACCTCGCCGATGGGCTTGCCGATGGAACCGACGCGGCGGTCGTCGTGGCTGTTGAGAATCAGCCCCATGGCCTCGGTCTGGCCGAAGCCCTCCATGAGTACCAGGCCGAGCTCTCCCCACCAGTGAATGAGCGCCGGCGGTGTCGGCGCTGCCGCCGTGAGGCAGTAGTCCACCTCGCCGAGGCCGATCGTGTCGAGGACCAGTTTGCCGATGCCTTCCTTGTCCTGTTCCAGCGCTGCCGTCATGGCGTCCTGGCCGCCGAACTTGGCGATAATGGCCTGCTGGAACTGCTCCCAGACCCGCGGCGGGCCGAAGAACATGTGCGGCCGGGTGCGCTGCAGGTCGCGGAGGATGTGCTCCAGGGATTCGTTGAAGGACACCTCGCCACAGGTCACCAGGGACGAGTACTCGACGATCTGCCGCTCGGCGATGTGCGCCAGCGGCAGGTAGGAGAGGTAGCGGGGGTTCTCCCGGGTGCCGAAGGCCGTGGTGAAGCGGCGGATGGGAATGAGGTTGCTCTCGTGGGTCTGGATGACCCCCTTGGGCACGCCCGTGGTGCCCGAGGTGAACACCAGGGCCACCGTATCGTCGGGCTTGCACTCGTAGCCCGGGCTGCGCCCCTCCCCCTCGGCGAGCAGGTCTTCCCAGCGCAGGTGCGGCTCGTCGAGCTCGACGCCCGGCAGGGTCACCAGGGTGATGCCCTCGGGCAGCACGGTCTTCACCGCATCCCAGTTGCCGGTCTCACCCACGAAGAGAACCTTCGCCTCGGTAAAGTCCAGCACGTACTGCGCCGTGGACGCCGGGTAGGTCGTGAACAGCGCGACGCTGGTGTTGCCGGAGGCGATGATGGCGAGGTCCGCGAGGAACCAGTGCGGCCGGTTGCGCGACAGCAGTGCCATGCAGTTGCCGCTGCCGAAGCGCTCTTCGAGCACGGCGGCCACGGCCTGCACCTGCCGCTGAGCCTCACCCCAGCTGTAGTCTTCGCTGCCCTCTTCCCGCAGGTCGCGCAGCCAGGTGCGCTCCGGGCACTCGCGAGCCCAGTGGGCGAGCTGGGCAGGCAGGGTCTGGTACTCCATGGGTCTCTCCTCTTGTTATGGTCGAGCCATCTGTTAACGGGTCACCGGTTGTCGGGCCATGAACCCCGGCCTTGCCTGCGGGTCATGGTCGATCCAATCCGCAGCGCGCCGCCGCCGGGCGCGCTGTCACTGCAGCTCCAGGGCGCGCTGGCCGGCCCCGCCGGGGGTGCCGCGCTGCTCGAGGCCGGTGCCGCCCTGGTCCGGGCGGTGCGGCAGGTTCTGCGCCGCGGGCATGGGCAACAGGTTGCTCGCCCCCCAGCCGTGCTGCGGCAGGGGCCGCAGCAGGTCGTCCACATCGACCAGCGGGGCCACACCGAAGAGCGGCTGCACCGCGGCGGCGGCGCCCACGTCGTTGTCCCATTGCACCCGGGACGCGCTCGCCACCCGGTGACCGTGGTCAAAGGATAGCAGCAGAAAATCGCCGTCGACGCGGGCATCGCCCCAGTCGACGGTCAGCGCATCGGCGCCGAGAAAGCCGAGGCTGATACCCACCCCTGACTCGGCGATGCGCCAGTGCTCCCAGCCCATGACGAAACCGGCCGGCGTCGCCGACAGGCGCTGCGGCGGGCCGAGTTCGGCAAGCACCACCGCCAGGGTCCGCCCCCTGGCGTCGCGCTCGTAGGCTGCCGGTAGCGGCTCACCGAGCTGGTAGAAAGACTGCGAGCAGGCAGCGAGGCCCGCCAGGATCACGGCGAGCGGGAACCGGCGGATGCCGTCAGTCATCGTCCGCAGGCCGCAGCCAGGTCGAGTAATCGGTGAGGCGGTCATCGGCGTCGAAGAAGAAAATGGCCCGGTCGTAGCGCGTGTCGACCTCGAAGCGGTTGTAGAGCACCAGCAGGAGCCCTTCGCCCTCGGCATGCTCATTCAGGTAGTAGAGCACCGTTTCATCGCCGCTGGCGATGACCTGCGACGGCGGGCCCAGCCGCGCCAGCACGTCGGCCCGCGTCGTCTCACCCCGCGACAGCCCCTCGAGGGCCGAGGGCTGCCAGTTCACCTCCACACCGCGGTCGTTGCGGTACTGCGCGCAGCCGGCAAGCACCGCCACCAGCGTAACCACGAGCGCGGGTTCAAGGCATCGGAACATCGGCTGGCTACCTCTCCAGGGAGCAATGAGCATACGGGACGGGATCGGCGCAGGGAAGTTACCAGGGAATGGGCTCCCCGGCGTAATCGACGAAATGCAGCTCGCCGTCGGCACGGGCGGCGTCCATGCGCGCAAGCAGCGCGTCGGCCACCCGGGCCGGCGGGAACAGCTTGTCCGCCGGTACCCGCGCCTGGAACGGCTTCGACAGCGCGGTGTCGGTGGTGCCCGGGTGGAAGGCCAGCAGCGCCACGCTGGGGGCGCGGCGGCCGAGCTCCACGGCCGCGGAGCGCAGCAGCATGTTGAGCGCCGCCTTCGAGGCGCGGTAGCCGTACCAGCCGCCGAGGCGGTTGTCGCCCGCCGCCGCCATCACTTCGAAGATTCCATTCGAGAGGTGGAGGAGCGAGACGTCGAGCGTGCCTCCGCCC
>CAJWWA010000158.1 GCA_913048495.1 uncultured Halieaceae bacterium | reverse complement strand
GAGGCACCAGTGTTTTGTGACCTGCAGCGAGGCTCGAGGCGCCCACAACATGCACATCGTTCTCGATGGCCTGCCTGGCCACTTCTTCAGGGGTGGAAAACATCGGTGATAGGTCAACGTCGAAACCGACATCCGCGAAGGCGGTGGCGACTACCTTGGCGCCACGATCATGACCGTCCTGCCCCATCTTGGCGACCAGCATACGAGGCCTGCGACCGTGCTGCTCCACAAAGGACTCAATATCCATGGAGATGCCCTCCCAGTTGGCATCTTCTGCATACGCCGCACCATACACCCCCGATACGGTCTGTGCATTGGCCACGAAGCGTCCATAAACCGTCTCAAGGGCATCGGAAATTTCACCGACTGTTGCCCGACAACGCGTCGCCTCAACGGCTAGCCCCAGCAGATTTCCCTCACCCGCCTCTGCGGCTTGGGTCAGCGCGTTCAATGCGGCCTCAACCGCGGCGTCATCTCGAGTCTCACGAATACTCGCCAATCGAGCCAGCTGTGAGTCCCGCACCTGCTCGTTATCGATCTCAAGAATGTCCACCGCATCCTGTTCATCGATCTGAAACTTGTTCACACCAACGATCACGTCTTCGCCCCGGTCGATGCGCGCCTGCTTTTTCGCTGCGGCCTCTTCAATCCGCAGCTTGGGTATGCCGCTCTCGATCGCCTTGGCCATGCCGCCCAGCTCGTCGATCTCGGCGATTAATTCGCGGGCCTTAGCGGCCATGTCATTGGTGAGGGTTTCCATCATGTAGGAGCCGCCCCAGGGATCCACCACCTGCCCGATGCCAGTTTCTTCCTGCAGGATCAGCTGCGTGTTCCTCGCGATTCTGGCGGCAAAGTCAGACGGCAGCGCAATCGCCTCGTCGAGGGCATTGGTATGCAGAGACTGGGTGCCACCAAACACCGCCGCCATCGCCTCAATCGTCGTGCGCACGATGTTGTTGTAGGGATCCTGCTCGGTCAGCGACCAGCCCGACGTCTGGCAGTGCGTGCGCAGCATCTTCGACTTGGGGTTCTGCGCCCCCAGCCCTTCCATGACATCGTGCCACAAATGGCGTGCGGCGCGCATCTTGGCGATCTCCATGAAGAAGTTCATGCCGATGCCCCAGAAGAAGGACAGGCGCGGCGCGAAGGCATCGATGTCGAGGCCAGCTTCCATCGCGCGCTTGGCGTATTCCTTGCCGTCGGCGATGGTGAAGGCCAGTTCCTGCACCGCCGTCGCCCCGGCTTCGTGCATGTGATAGCCCGAAATCGAAATGCTGTTGAATTTCGGCATGTTGGCCGAAGTATATGCGATGATGTCCGAAACGATCCGCATGCTCGGTTCGGGCGGATAGATATAGGTGTTGCGGACCATGAACTCCTTGAGGATGTCGTTCTGGATGGTCCCGGCCAGCTGCTCCTGGGCGACGCCCTGCTCCTCCGCGGCGACGATGTAGCCGGCGAGCACCGGGAGCACGGCGCCGTTCATGGTCATGGACACGGACACCTGGTCCAGCGGGATGCCGTCGAAGAGGATCTTCATGTCCTCGACGGAATCCACCGCGACGCCGGCCTTGCCCACGTCCCCGGTGACCCGGGGGTGGTCCGAGTCGTAGCCGCGGTGCGTGGCGAGGTCGAAGGCCACGGAGATGCCCTGGCCGCCGGCGGCGAGTGCCTTGCGGTAGAAGGCGTTCGACTCCTCCGCCGTGCTGAAGCCGGCATACTGGCGGATGGTCCAGGGCCGCCCGGCGTACATGGTCGCCTGCGGGCCGCGCAGGTAGGGCGCCATGCCGGGCATGGTGTCGGTATACTCGAGCCCCTCGAGGTCGGCCGCCGTGTACAGCGCCTTGACGTCGATACCCTCCGGGGTGTGCCAGGTCAGCTCCGACGGGTCCCTGCCCTTCATCTGCTTGGTGGCCAGTTCGCGCCAGGCCTCGGGCGTCGCCTTCTCGCGGTCGTAGATTTTCTTGCTCATGTCAGTGCTCCGCGCCCGGCTGGTTCAGCTCGATGAGCACACCGTCACAGCTCTTCGGGTGGATGAAAATGGTCAGGCAGCCGTGTGCCCCCGGGGCGGGTTCGTCGGCCAGGAACTGGTAGCCCTTCTCCCGCAGCCGGGCGACATCGGCGTGGATGTCGTCGGTGCGGAAGCAGAGGTGGTGGATGCCGCCGCCGCGTTTCTCGAGGTACTTCGCGATCGGCCCCTCGCCGCGCAGCGGGTGCACCAGCTCGATGCTGGTCTCCGGGAGCGGGAAGAAGGCGGTTGCCGTCTTTGCGGCCTCCACGTCCTCGGTCCCCTCGAAGGGCAGGCCGAAATCCTCCATGAAGCGCCTGATGGCGGCTTCCAGGTCCGGCACGGCAATGGCAATGTGGTCCAGGGCTGTGATCATGGGGTCTCCTCAGACAAGCTGGGCCAGGAATTCGTCGGTGGCGGCGCGCCGGCGGGCGGCGACCTCCTCCGGGGACTCGATGACGATCTTCTCGTCGGGCGTGATCTTGAAAAGCGGCTGGCCCTTGCTGATGATCACGCCGTCGTCCTCCACCAGCACGTCGTCCACGGTCCCCGAGAAGGGCGCGTAGACCTTGTTGAACATCTTCATCACCTCGATGATGTACAGCGGGTCGCCGGCATCGAAGTGATCGCCGGCGCGGACGTAGGGCTCGTGCGCCGGGGTCTCGCGGCTGTAGAACATGCCGCCGCTCTCGGCGAGGATCTCGTCCGCCTTTGCGCGCGGCGGCGGCACCAGCACCTTGGCCATGGCCGCCTGGTGCTCCGCATCGAGGAGTCGCTCCTGGATGTGGATGCTCAGGTCCGCGTTCACCGACAGCTCGTAGAAGCCCGAGGCCTCGGCCAGGCTCGGCAGGACGGCGAGCAGTTCCATGCCGGCCTGGAAGCCGCGGTGCGCGGCCCGCGCGGCGGCCCACTGCGCTTCCTCGACCCCTTCCGGTGCACTGTCATCCTCGAGCCGTGACTGCAGCGCCAGCCAGTCTTCGTCGCCGGTCACCGCGTGCAGCTCGCGGTAGAAGGCGAGCCCCGCCTGGAGGATCTCGTGGTCGTGGTCCCAGATCACCGAGGCGGCGGGCGCATCCGGGTCGTAGTCCATGTCGAGGTAGTGATAGGTCTCGTCGAGGAGCACGAGCGGGTTGCCGTTCCAGCTGATGTGCCCGTCGACCACGGTGTAGCTGTCGCGCTGTACGCTGAGCCAGCCCGCGAGCATGTGCGGCTGCGCGAGCAGCAGCTCGAGGGGCCGCAGCAGCAGGGTCTGCTTGCGGTCCAGGGCCGAGGCGAGCGCCCTGCCCGCGTCGCCCTCGTGGCCCGCCAGCAGGTGCCGGCGCAACCCGTCCCAGGCGTGGTGCAGGTCGATGTCATTCGCGCGGGCCTTCAGCTCGCCGACCGCCGTAAGGTAGGGCACGATGAAGCGCGTGGTCGGCCGCGCGTTGATGTTGTTGCCGATGAACCAGTTGACCAGGCCGTAGTGGAACTCGAGATTCGTGGCCAGGTCCTTGCCGCGCATCTGCGCCTGGCGGATGGTCTCGGCCATGCGCTGGTAGGTCTCGAGGCGGGTCTCCCCCACCGTGAGCAGCAGCGCGATGTTCGAGTCGTAGGCACCGGCCAGCGTGTACTTCATGAAGCTGTCGGTATCCGGGTTGTGCAGGCTGATGCCCTGGTCGTCCCGGATCTCGCCGTCGATAGCGTCCGACCAGTACTCGATGATGCCGCCCGCCGCCGGCTTGAGCGCCTGGTTGGTCGCGTTCAGGCGCGCCTCGACGCTGTCGTTGTGGCGCACTTCACGGGTCGGCTCGGGCAGGTTGGGGCCGTGTGCGGCGAGCAGCACCATCGCCTCGACCAGGGACTCGACGACGAAGGAGTCCGCTGCGTCGTCGGGATTGGTGAAGCGCAGCGCGTAGCAGAGCTCGGTCACCCGGTGCTCGACCTGGATGCGGGTATTCATTTCCATGAAGAAATGCTTGTCGCGATCGACGATGCACTCGAAGGTGGACACGGAGTCGAGGCCGACGGCCTTGCCGAAGCGCGCGGCCTCGTCTTCCATCTCCTCGAGGGTACGGATCTCCTGCTTGAGGATCCGTGCCTCCTCGGCGTTGCCGTCGGCCTCGGCCTTGGCCAGGGCGGTGCGCAGGCTCTCGTCGGTCACGGAGACCTCGAGCAGCTTCTGCTCGTGCATCTGCAGCGAGCAGTCGCGGCCGCCGAGGGTGATGCACCAGTCGCCGTTGCCGAGCACCTGGATCTCCTGGTGCCGGGTGGTCTCGATGTTGAGTTCGACGAGGATGTTCTTGTTGTCGCCCACCCCCGTCGTTTTCACCTCGTTGAGGATCTCCCGCGCCAGCTCCGGGGTCCGCGCCGCCTCGCCGATACCGAGGATGCGCTGCCCCTTGCCGCCGCCGCCGCTGATCGCCTTCAGGCGGACGCGGTTCTCCGGGTAGTCGGTGGCCATCTTCTCGACAACTTCCGTCAGCGTCTCGCACAGCTCGTCGACCGTGTACAGGTCGATGCCCTTGTCGTAGGAAGCCGCAAGCACGTCGTCTGCAAGGTCCTCGAGCGCCAGGCTGTCATCGTCGAACAGCGCCGCATCCACGGCCAGCCCCTTCTCGTGCGCGAGCGCCTTCAGCGCCGCGGCGTCCGGGTGCTTCTTTAGCAGGGTGAGCGCGGTGGCGTTGTCGACCCCCGGCGTGACGGAGACGCCCGCCTTCAGGGCCGTGCGCTTGGCCTCGTCCTTCAGGCCCGCATCGTGCACGGTGCGCGAACAGGGCCCGATGAAGTTGAGCCCGGCCGCCTCCATGGCCGATACCATGGTCTCGTCCTCGGCCATGAAGCCGTAGCCGGCGAAGATGGCGTTGTAGCCGTTGTCGTGGGCGATGTTGATGATCTGGCGGATGCGCTGGTCCCGCTCCTCCTTGTTGGCGCCGGTGTAGTCGGGCACGCGGTGGATCCGATCCGGGTCCGTCATCGCGCGCAGCTCGGGCGCGAGCGCGTTCTGGTAGGTGATCGAGTCCTTCTCCGAGAGCAGGATGCCGAAATGGCTGATGCCCATTTCCCGGAACACGTCCATGGCTTCCTTGCGGATCGGGCCGCGGCAGATGATCAGCGGCGCGATGTGCGTGCAGTCGAACTGGCGCACCCAGGGGGAACGGTGGCGGCCGAGGCGGCGGTCGGCGTGGATCAGCGGGTTGTGCAGGTAATGTTCGTTGGACACGGGATTTCCTTATCGTTGCCGGGGCGCCGGATCAGTGGAATTCGCGCTGCACGGAGTCAAGCGGCGCGGGCGTGTAGTGACGGAGACAGAAGTCCATGTGTTCCGCCAGTACCCGGCGCAGGTCCGAGGGCATGACGATCTGCGAGATGGAGCCGAGGCTCAGCGCCTCGTTCGGATTCATGAGCTCGCGCTCGTAGCGCTTCGCGAGCTCCGCCTCCTCGGCCTTGACCCAGGCGTCGACGAGCCCATGGGCGGCGTCCTTCGCCTCGGCCGGGCTCAGCCCGGCGGCCTCCTGCGCACGGGTCTCCGCGGCAAGGCGCTCCGGGACCGCAGCGCGGATCTTGCGCAGCTCGTCCTTGTACACGTACTCGACGCCGGCCGGCCCCATGACGGCCACGCGTGTCGTCGGCAGCGCGACCACGAAGTCGGCCCCCGTCGGGTAGTTGTTGTAGGAGGCGTAGGCCCCGCCGAAGGCGTTGCGTACGAGGACGAGGAAGCGCGGCGTGCGCAGGTCGACGATGGCGTCGAGCATGGCGCGCCCCGCCTGCACGATACCGCGGCTCTCCTGGTCCTTGCCCGGGAGGAAGCCGGTGGTGTCCTCGAGGAAGATGATCGGGATGTTGTAGAGGTTGCAGAAACGGATGAAGCGCGCGTTCTTGTAGGCGGCGTCGATGTCGATCTGCCCGGAAGCCACCGCGGAGTTGTTGGCGACGAAGCCGATGACATGGCCGCCCATGCGCCCCAGCGCCGTGATCGTGTTGCGGGCGCGCTCCGCCTGCAGCTCGAGGAAATCGCCGTGGTCGCAGAGCTGCTGGATGAGCACGCTGATGTCGATCGGCGTGTTGAACCCCGTGGAGGAATTGAAGGCCTTCTTGAGCAGGATGTCGATGTCCCAGGTCTTGCGGTTCACCGGGTCCGAGGAGGGCTGGTGCGGGGCCAGTTCGCTGTTGCAGCCGGGCAGGTACTTGAGCAGCTCGCGCACCTTGCGCAGGGCCGCGACTTCGTCGGGCACCACGAAGTCGGTGACGCCGCTCTGGCTGTGCACGCCGGGGCCGCCGAGCTCGTCCGGGGTCACGTCCTCGCCGAGCACGGACTTCACCACGCCGGGGCCGGTCAGGCCGAAGAAGGTCTCGTTGGGTTGGATGAGGAAGCTGCCCTGCCGCGGCAGGTAGGAGCCGCCGCCGGCGTTGAAGCCGAACATGCACATGATGCTCGGTACCACGCCGCTGATCTTGCGCAGCGCGGTGAAGGCATCGGCGTAACCGTCGAGGCCGCCGACGCCCGCGGGAATATAGGCGCCGGCGGAGTCATTGAGGCCGACGAGGGGAATGCGCCGCTTCGCCGCGAGCTCGAACAGGCGGGCCAGCTTCTTGCCGTTGGTGGCGTCCATGGAGCCCGCGCGGACGGTAAAGTCGTGGCCGTAGATGGCGACGTCGCGACCGCCGACACGGACCAGGGCGGTGACCAGCGAGGCGCCGTCCAGGTTCGGGCCCCAGTTCTGGTATAACACCGTCGGCGGTTCGTCGGCGAGAAACTTGATCCGCTCCCACACCGTCATCCGTTTCTTCAGGTGCTGCCGCTGCACGTTGCGCACACCGGCCGCCTCGTAGGGGCGGGCCTGCAGCGCCGCCCCGGCCCGCAGCGCGTCCTCGTAGGGCCCGGGCTCCGAGGCGATCTGCCCCGGCACCTCGAAGGTCCGTTCCACGGTTGCTGCGAACGGGTTGTCGAGGCTGGCGTAGGGCGTCTGCTTGTCTTGACTCATGGCGTGGTCCACCGTGGCTGCGGGGTTATTGTTGCTGGCAGGCGCCCGCGGGGCACGCCGCGCCGCCAGGAGGCACGCAGCGCGGCTCGGGAACACCCGGATTTCGGGGCCAAGACCTTAGCCTTGGACGGTCGTTAAGTCAATGGAAAACAAGAGCTTATGAAGAAAACCAGAGTGCCAGTCCAGCCCCCGGGTCAATCCCGGCCATGCTGACGGCGAGTACATCTCGCGGGACCGTTGAGACGGTCCCCTACCGCGAGAACCCGCTCGTGCACTACCGCTGCCTCGCCGACCTGCCGGACCCGGTGCTGCTGGACAGCGGCGCGGATCACGGCCTCGACCTGGTCGCCGCGGCACCGCTCGCGAACCGGAGCCTGCGCCTGCCCGCCGCGCCCGACGCTGCGGCCGTTGCCGGCTTCTTCGCCGCCCTGGAAACCCTGCACGCGGACCGGCCCGCGGTGGACGACGCGCGCACCCGCCTGCCGTTTGCCGGTGGCCTGGTCGGCGAACCGGTTCTGGCGCGCCCCGGGATGGGACGGCATGATGATCCCAAAGCCCTTTTCACGCGGCCTGTTCGTCGTCGGCGAAATGATACCGCCGCCAGAATCCGGCGACCGCGACACACTGAAAGCGCACCGCGCCGCACTTGATGAGGCCATGAACGCCATATCGGATAAGGCAGACGCGCTCTGCCGGGACGCCAGATAATGCGCGGCTACGAAATCCTCTGGCGCCTGGCCCGCCCGTT
>CAJWWA010000157.1 GCA_913048495.1 uncultured Halieaceae bacterium | reverse complement strand
CTCGGCGCCCTCGCCGAAGGCAAAGGTCTTGATCAGCGCCGTACCGACGGGGAATTCGGGCAGTCCTTCGCCCTGCGCCGCCGGTCGTCCTCGCCGGCCTCGACGATGCCCGCGACGAGTTCGAGCATCCACGGGCTGTCGTCGGCGCGCAGGGCACCGGGGCGGAACTGCTCGACGAGCACCAGGGAATCGGACTCCGGCTCGTAGGGCAGGACGCCCACCGCGTCGCCACGATGGAACACCTCGCGGGTCAGCGGCTCGCTCCAGCCGCCGTTGAAGCAGCGGTGCGCCAGCGTCAGCCGGGCGATGCGGAAGTGCCCCTGAAAGGCGTTCTCCTCGCCGAGGATGCGCACGTCCCGGGCGCCGAAGCGCAGCGCGAAGCTCACGGCGTGCGCCCCCCGACATACCAGTTCACCTCGGTCGCGTGCTTGTCCACCTGGTCCACCACGTCGAGGATGAGGGCAAAGAGCGCCATGCGCACCGTGAGGCCGTTGTCCGTCTGCCGGAAGATGGCGAGGTTGGGGTTGTCGTTGAGGTCGTCGTCCAGCTCGCGGGCGCTGTCCCGCGAGTCCCGCGGCAGCGGGTGCATGATCACCGTGTTCGGCTCGCAGTGGCGGGTGTAGATCGCCTGGTTGAGGCGGAAGCGCCCGCGGTACAGGTCCGCCTCGGCCTGGGATTGAAAGCGCTCTTCCTGGATGCGCGTGCTGTAGACGATGTCCACGTGGGCGATGCTCGCCTCCAGCGCGTCGGATTCCAGCACCTCGTGACCGGCTGCGCGAAGCTCCTCGACGATGCCCTCGGGCATGCGCAGTTCCCCCGGGGACACGAGCACCACCTGAATCCGGTCGAAGAGGCAGAGCAGCTTGCAGAGCGAATGCACCGTGCGCCCGTAGCGCAGGTCGCCGACCATGGCGATACGCAGCCGGTCGATGCTGCGGTCCCGGCCGGCGAGTTCCCGCCCGATGGTGTAGAGGTCCAGCAGCGCCTGGCTGGGATGCTCATTGCTGCCATCGCCGCCGTTGATGACCGGCACCCGGCTGGCGGCGGCGAACTCGGCCACGGAGCCCGCCGTGGGGTGGCGCATGGCGATGACGTCGGAATAGCCCGAGAGGACCCGCGCCGTGTCGTAGAGGGACTCGCCCTTGGCCAGGGCCGACTGCTCGAAGCCCGTGGTCTCGCGCACCTCGCCGCCGAGAAGGTTGAAAGCACTGCCGAAGCTCACCCGCGTGCGCGTGCTGGGCTCGAAGAACATGGCGCCGAGGATCGCCCCCTCGAGGACGCGGGTGCGGCGAAGCCGGCGGGCGTAGGGCTCCAGCCGGTCTGCCACCGAGAAAATACGCTCCACGTCGCCGCGTTCGAACTGGTCGACGGAAAGCATGTGGCTGCCGGCAAACTCCATGGCTCCTCCCCGGTCGAGCGGCGCGCTCGGCGGCATTATACGGGCGCGGTGCCGGCTCAGGCGAGCAGCGAGTCGCCCCAGGCCTGCAGCTCGGCGAGGAGCGCGGCACCGCGCGGGTCGGCGTCCGTCGCCAGCGCCTCGAGGCGCGTATTGAACGCTTCCACGTCGAGGCCGCCGAAGCCGTCCTCACCGGAGAGGCGCTGGTAGCGGAACGCCTCCCAGGCCTCGCGCTCCTCGGGGGACAGGGACTCGGGGTAATTGCGCGCGCGATAGCGGAACAGCAGTTCCGGCAGGCGCGCGTCCTCGAAGGCGAAGGTGGCGTCGGCGAGCTCGCCGGGGGGCGTCGCGCGCACCGCGTCGCAGCTGCGGCGGTCGGCGTCGGAAAGAAAACCGCCGTAAAGGGCGATATCCGGGTCGCGGCGTTCGCTGTCCGCGGGGCGCGTGTGGATCGCCGCCAGCTTGTCGGCGACCGCGCGTGGATCCCGTTCCCGCCAGGCACGCAGCGTCGCCAGGTGCTGCCGGCAGCGGTCGCCATCGAGACCGACGCGCTCGGCGAGGCGGCCGTCGAGCATCTTCGGCGGCAGCAGCACGGGGCAGCGGTTCAGGTGCACGCTCTTCAGACCGGGGCGGCGGACGCCCTCGGGCAGCTCGTCACTGCGCGTGTAGAGCAGGTCGCGCAGCGTCTCCGCGTCGCCGTCCACCAGCGGCGCCGGGTCCTCGGCCAGGTCATAGCAGATTACCTCGTTGCGGTTGGACGGGTGCGCCGCCAGCGGCACGATGAGCGAGCAGTTGTGCCGCGCCGCGCCGAACATGCCGGAAATGTGCAGGACCGGGCGCAGCGTCGACAGGTCCAGCGCTTCCTGCGCCGCGCGCTTGTTCCGGTGGTCGCGGAGGTACGCGAAGAGCTTCGGCTGCCGGTCGCGCACCAGCTGCGCGACGGCCAGGGTGGCGCGCACGTCGACGAGCGCATCGTGGGCACCGGCGTGGGCGATGCCGTTGGCGGCCGTGAGGTCTTCGAGGCGGAAGCTCACCAGCCCGTCCTCGCGCAGCGGCCACTCGATCCCCTCCGGTCGCAAAGCCTCGGCGGTGCGCACCACGTCGATGAGGTCCCAGCGCGAGTTGCCGTTCTGCCACTCGCGGGCGTAAGGGTCGAAGAAGTTGCGGTAGAGCGTGTAGCGCGTGACCTCGTCATCGAAGCGCAGCGAGTTGTAGCCGACGCCGCAGGTGCCGGGCCTGGCCAGCTCCTCGTGAATGCGGCTGATGAACTCGGCTTCCGGCACACCCTCGGCAGCGGCCCGCTGCGGCGTAATGCCCGTGACCAGGCAGGCGTCCGGGTGCGGCAGGTAATCGTCGGCGGGCCGCGCGAACAGGGTGAGCGGCTCGCCCACGGGGTTCAAGTCGGCGTCCGTGCGCAGGCCGGCAAACTGCACCGGCCGGTCCCGCGCCGGGTCGGCGCCGAAGGTCTCGTAGTCGTGCCAGTAAAAGGTGGGCGCGGCCAAGCTAGATCAGTTCCAGCGCCTGCTCTTCGATCTTCGCCTTCCAGGCCGCGGGGCCGGTCTGGTGCACCGACGTACCGCGGGCGTCCACGGCAACACTCACGGGCATGTCCTTGACCTCGAACTCGTAGATGGCCTCCATGCCGAGCTCGGGGAAGGCCACGACACGGGCACCGGTAATGGCCTTGGAGACGAGATAGGCTGCGCCGCCCACGGCCATGAGGTACACGGCGCCGTGCTTCCTGATCGCCTCGATACCGGCGGGACCGCGCTCGGCCTTGCCGATCATGCCCATCAGGCCCGTGTGCTCGAGGATGAAGTCGGTGAACTTGTCCATGCGCGTGGCGGTGGTCGGGCCGGCGGGGCCCACCACCTCGTCGCGCACCGGGTCCACGGGGCCCACGTAGTAGATGAAGCGGTCGCGCAGGTCGACGCCCTCGGGCAGGCCCTCGCCGGACGTGATCAGCTCCTGCATCTTCTTGTGCGCCGCGTCGCGGCCCGTGAGCATCCTGCCGGACAGGAGCAGGGTATCGCCGGGCTGCCAGCTCGCGGCCTCTTCGCGGGTTACCGTGTCGAGGTTGACCCGGCGCACGCCCTCGCCCACTTCCCAGGTGATCTCGGGCCAGTCGTCGAGGGACGGCGGCGTCTGTAGCGCCGGCCCGGAGCCGTCGAGCACGAAGTGCGCGTGGCGGGTAGCGGCGCAGTTGGGGATCATCGCCACGGGCAGCGAGGCCGCGTGGGTGGGGTAGTCCTTGATTTTCACGTCGAGCACCGTGGTCAGGCCGCCGAGACCCTGGGCGCCGATGCCGAGGCGGTTCACCGCGTCCATGAGCTCAAGGCGCAGTTCCTCGACCCGGTTCGACGGGCCGCGCTCGCGCAGCTCGTGGATGTCGATGGGATCCATGAGCGACTCCTTTGCCAGTACCGCGGCCTTCTCGGCGGTACCGCCAATGCCGATGCCGAGCATCCCCGGCGGACACCAGCCGGCACCCATGGTCGGCACCGTCTTCACCACCCAATCGACGATGGAGTCGGACGGGTTGAGCATGGCGAGCTTGGACTTGTTCTCCGAGCCGCCGCCCTTGGCCGCCACCTGCACATCGACGGTGTCACCGGGCACGAGTTCCATGTGGATGACCGCCGGCGTGTTGTCGCCGGTGTTTTTCCGCGCGCCGGCGGGGTCGTTGAGGATCGAGGCGCGCAGGACGTTGTCCGGGTGCGTGTAGGCCCGGCGCACGCCCTCGTTGACCATCTCGCTGACCGACAGGGTCGCGTCCCAGCGTACGTCCATGCCGATCTTCAGGAACACGGTGACGATCCCCGTGTCCTGGCAGATGGGCCGGTGGCCCTCGGCGCACATGCGCGAGTTGATGAGGATCTGCGCCATGGCGTCCTTCGCCGCCGGGTTCTGCTCCAGCTCCCAGGCCTTGTGCACGGCCTGCACGAAGTCCAGCGGGTGGTAATAGGAAATGAACTGCAGCGCGTCGGCAACGCTGTCGATGAAGTCGTCCTGGCGGATCGTGGTCATGCTGGCTCCTTGAAAAAACGGGCAGTCAGGCGCCGGGGCCCTGCTGCAGGGTGCGCACGGTGCCCTCAAGCTGGCTGATACTGGCGTTCACCTGGCGGCGGAAGGCGTTGATGGACTCGACCCAGCCCTCGTTCGCCTCCACGCGCTTGGCGAGGCGGCTCATCTCGAGGTCGAGGCGGTTGAGCGTGTCGGCCACCCGCTCCACCTGCGCCTGGTTCGCCTTGGCGTTGGCCATCAGTCGCTCGAGGTCACCGGCGACGCCCTTCAGCCGTGCGAGATCGCTGTTGGCGGCGGCAACATCCTTCTTGAGCGCTGCGAGGGACTCACCCTGGTTGCTGTTGGTGCCCTCGATCTCGTCCAGGCGCGCCTTGTTGCGCCGCCAGGCCGATGCCCAGAGCTTGTCGACCTCCGAGTAGAGCTCCTTGATCTTGACCGCCATGGCCGCGGTGTTCTGCGACAGGCCCTCGTCCGTATCGGACAGCCGCGCCTCCAGCTCACCGATGCGTTCCTCGTAGCGCTCGAGCTCGAAGCCGGTCTGGGTCAGCCGCTCCTCCAGCTGCCAGGCCCAGGCGCAGGCCACGGCGGCGACCACCAGGGAAACGGTGGCAACGAGGCGCAGGAAAACGCTGCTGCCAACCGTTGGCGGCGCCGGGCGCGCTCCAGCGCGGCTCGCGCCGGCCCGGGGCGTGGCGCCGCGCCCTGCCGCGGACCGGGTGGCGGCCGCGGGCACCTCGTCGTCATCCCGGGTGGGCACGATGGAGGGGATATCTTCGGGTTCGTCGTCGCGGGACATGGCGGGCGCTGTCTCGGAAGTGGAGGCGCGATTATACCGTCCGAGCGCGGCCCCTTACAGGCGCGGGCGCGCCTCCTGACGGGACCCGGGTTCATGTTATGCTATACCCGATAACAGCGCTGCGGCATTGATCGGCGGACCCCCAACCGCCGTATGTCCGGTACATTCATCGTCAACCCCCAGGAGAACACCATGGCTTTTGAACTCCCCCCCCTCCCCTACGAACAGAATGCCCTGGAGCCGCATATCTCCGCGGAGACTCTCGAGTACCACTACGGCAAGCACCACAAGACCTACGTCGACAAGCTGAACGGCCTGGTCGGCGGTACGGACATGGAAAACAAGTCCCTCGAGGAGGTGGTCAAGGCCGCCGAGGGCGGCGTCTTCAACAACGCGGCCCAGATCTGGAACCACACGTTCTACTGGCACTGCCTGTCCCCGAACGGCGGCGGCGCTCCCTCGGGCAAGCTCGGGGAAGCCATTGACGCGGCTTTCGGCTCTTTCGACAAGTTCAAGGAGGAGTTCACCAACAGCGCGGTGAACAATTTCGGCTCCGGCTGGACCTGGCTGGTGCAGAAGGGCGACGGCTCGGTGGCCATCGTCAACACCAGCAACGCCGGCACCCCCCTCACCGACGACAGCGTCACCCCGCTGCTCACGGTCGACGTCTGGGAGCACGCCTACTACATCGACTACCGGAACAGCCGTCCGAATTACCTGGAAGCGTTCTGGAACCTGGTCAACTGGGATTTCGTGAACGAAAACCTGGCCTGATCCAGCCGGAACAACGGTAGGTAGCAACCGCCTGACCGTTGACCAAACGCCCGCACGGGAACCCCTGCGGGCGTTTCTGTATCTGAATGCGACGAAACCGAAACAAATCGACACACGCATCCACAAGAAACTCTGAAAAAATCGTCCATACTCCATGAAGTTGAAAGGAATCTGAACCATACTGTCATGTGCCGCGTGATAGATCCTGTCGCAGGGTCCGACAGAACCAATCAGACAGATGAGCCAAGAACAGCGGATGCAAAAAACCTTTGAAGTAGAGAACCACCTCGGATATCGCATTCTCCGATGGGTACTGCTCGTCGCGTTGCTGAGCGGTATTCTGATGAGCGCGGTACAGGTGGTGCTGGATGCAAAGAGGGTATCCGCTGAACTGGAGCGTGATGCGGCCCAGACCCTTGCCATGGTGGAAGACTCTGCCACCCAGGCCGTTTTCAGCATTGATGACACGCTCGCCCAACAGGTGGTGGATGGACTGTTCGCCCTGGAACCCATTCACATGGCCAAAATCACCCATCCCGACGGTGATGAACTGGGTGATCGGCTACGGCCTCTGCAGGACTCCCCGTTTCGCCCTTTAACTGGCCCGATATTCGGCCAGGTTCGCGAATACCGCGAGAGTCTCACGCGAGGCAGCAATCCGGATCTTGTCTACGGCTATCTTGAGGTTCACTACGACACCGCCCCCTATGCTCGAACCTGGCTCGGCCGAGCACTGGTGACGTTTGCATCAGGCATCGCCCTGGCACTCATTCTTGGCATCGTACTGTTCGTGGTGTTCCATCTGCTTCTGACCCGCCCGCTGCTGCGCATTGTGCAGTCGGTCAAAAAGGTGGACCCGGCACACCCGGACGATCGCCTGGTTTCGATCCCGGAAGGACACCGGGCCGACGAGCTTGGCCTCTGGGTTAACGCCACCAACAATCTGCTCGTAGCCATCGGAGATACCCAGAAAAAACATCGGGAAGCAGAAGACCGGGTCACCCGACTGGCCCGTTACGACACACTGACAGGCCTGCCCAGCCGCGATGCCTTTATGGAAGATCTTCAGGGCGCTATTGAACGAGCCCAGGAAGGCCACAGCTCTATCGCTCTGATGGTCTGCGGTATTGACGACTTCAAATCCGTCAATGAGCAGTGCGGTTTCCGCACCGGCGACACCATCCTTCAAACGGTGGCCAGTCGCCTGACCGCCAATCTTTCCTCAGACAGATTCAATGTCGCGCGGCTGGGCAGCGACCAGTTCGTCATTGTTGAGAAACATCTGCGCGATGGCTTCCAGGCGGCAGAAACCGCCGAGAAGGTACTCGCTACCATCGGCTCACCCATCAATTCGGGCAACCACCGGATTTCCATGACCGCCACCCTGGGGATTTCCCTGTTCCCGTCAGATGCCGACCAGGCAGACCGCTTGCTCCAGAGTGCCGAGCAAACCATGGCACTGGCGAAACAAACCGGACACAACCACTTCCAGTTCTATGTAGCCAGCATCGACCAGGAAATTCGCGAACGCAAACAGATGGAAAAGGACCTGGCCCAGGCCCTCGCAAACCACGAATTCCATCTGGTCTCCCAGCCACAGATCAATCTGGAGACCCGGCGCGTTATTGGTGCAGAAGCACTGCTGCGGTGGGAACACCCTGAACACGGCATGATTCCCCCGGACCTTTTCATTCCGGTGGCGGAAGCGAATGGATCCATCGTCGAGATTGGTCA
>CAJWWA010000156.1 GCA_913048495.1 uncultured Halieaceae bacterium | reverse complement strand
AAAGCCGACCGGCACCCGCCGGCCCGGAGCCCACGCACCTGCTCGAAGGCGGCCGGGCCCAGCCCCTGGCCTACAACATCCCGCTGGCCGACGGCTGGTCCCTGGTGCACGGCGACGGCGGCTGGCGCCTCGCCCCCGGGCGCGGCACCGCCACCGTGAACGACGGCCCCTGGAACGGCGCGGCCCTCACCGCCGGGGACCGGATCGCCGTCGGCGGCGGGCACTGGCAGCTGATCGAGGTCAGCGGGTAGCGTCTCCATGGCCAGGCGCAAGCGCAGCTTCAACACCTTCAACCTGAGCTTCCTGGACATCATGTCCTGCGGCTTCGGCGCGGTGGTGCTGGTCTTCCTGATTATCGACCACAGCATCGAGGTGCAGTCGCGGGAGCTGAACGCCGACCTCCTCTCCGAGGTGAACATGCTCGAGGAGGATATCCGCGAAGGGGAGGAGGGACTGGTCGCCCTGCGCAACGCCCTCGACGACACCGACCTCGCCATCGTCGAGGCCGAGGGCCGGGCCACCCGCGTCACCGAGGAGATCGACCGCTACGAGGCGCTGATCCGCGACCTCGCGGAGGACGGCTACACGGACGACGAGGCCATCGAGAAGCTGAAGTCCGAGGTGCAGTCGCTGGAGGAAGAGGTCAAGCGGCTGCGCGAGGCGGCCAAGGAGGAAGGCGGCCGCAGCGCGCGGACCTTTACCGGCGACGGCCAGCGCCAGTACCTCACCGGGCTCAACCTCGGCGGGCGCCACATCGCCATCCTCCTCGACAGTTCCGCCAGCATGCTCGCCGACAAGCTGGTGAACGTGATCCGGCTGCGCAACATGGGCGAGGACGTACAGCGCGCGTCGGGCAAGTGGCAGCGCGCGGTGAACACCGTGAACTGGCTCAGTGCCCAGCTGCCGGTGGACGCCAGCTACCAGGTCATCACCTTCAACACGGAAGCGCGCTCCGTGCTCCCGGATACCGACGGCCAGTGGCTCGAGGTCGCCAACCAGCCGCAGCTCGAGTCCGTGGGCACCGCCCTCGGCAAGCTCGTGCCCGGCGGCGGCACCTCGCTGCACAATGCCTTCGTCGCCCTCGGCCGGCTGTCGCCCATGCCGGACAACATCTTTCTCATCACCGACGGACTGCCCACGCAGGGGGCGAACCCGCCCCGGGGGACCAAGGTCTCGGGCAACGAGCGGGTGAAGCTGTATCGCGACGCGATCCGCTCCCTGCCGCAGAACGTGCCGGTGAACATCATCCTCGCCCCCATGGAGGGCGACCCGATGGCCGCGTCCGAGTTCTGGCAGCTGGCCCAGGCGAGCGGCGGCTCCTTCATGAGCCCGTCGAGGGACTGGCCCTGATGCGCAAGGCACGGCGGGAAATGGCGGAGTTCTCCCTGTCCTTCCTGGACGTGATCTGCTGCGGCTTCGGCGCCGTGATCCTGCTGCTCATGATTACCAAGACCGTGCAGCCGCAGATCATCGAGGCCTCCACGGTGAACCTCGAGGGCCGCGTCGCCGACCTGCAGGAGCAGCTGTTCGAGCTGCGCGGCGAGAGCGTCGTCCTGAACCGCGACCTGAACGCGAAGAAAGAGCAGCTCTCGGACTACAAGGAGCGCATCGCCATCCTCCAGGGGCAGCTCGCCAGCGCCCGGTCGCGCTACGACAGCATCCAGGTCGAGAAGAACAGCAACAGCACCATCACCGAGCAGCTGGCCATCGCCCGGCAGAGCCTTTCGGCGGAGCAGAAGCGGCTCCTCGCCGGCCTCGAGCGCAGCAACAACCTGATCGGCGGCATCCCCGTCGACAGCGAGTACATCATCTTCATCATCGACACCTCCGGCTCCATGTTCTCCTACGCCTGGGAGCGCATGCTGCGGGAACTCGAGGCGACGCTATCGATCTATCCGAACGTCAAGGGCATCCAGGTGCTGAACGACATGGGCAACTACATGTTCAGCCGCTACCGGGGCCAGTGGATCCCGGATACCCCCGGCCGCCGGCAGGTCATCATGCAGAACCTGCGCAACTGGAACGTGTTCTCGAACTCGAGCCCGGTCGAGGGGATCACCCAGGCGGTGCGCACGTTTTACGACCCCGGCAAAAAGATTAGTATTTATGTCTTCGGGGACGAATTCACCGGCGAGTCCATCGCCCAGGTCGTAGACACGGTGGACCAGATCAACCGGGAGGCGGCGGACGGCGAGCAGCGGGTACGCATCCATGCGGTCGGATTCCCCGTACAGTTCATACGTCCGCCGAACCTGCAGACGACCGGTATTCGCTTCGCCACGCTCATGCGCGAGCTGACCTATCGGAACGGAGGTACCTTTGTCGGGCTCAATGACTTCCGCCCCTGATCGCCGCCCTTGGACCGGCGCGCTGCTGCTCGCCGCGCTGCTGGCCCTGGCCGGCTGCGGCGCCAAGGAGGTCGTGGTGCAGGGCCAGTTCCCCCAGCCGCTCATGAGCAAGCTGCCGCTCACCCTTGGCGTCTGGTACGAGCCGGCGTTCCGCGAGCACGAATTCTTCGACGAGGCCAAGGGCCGCGCCGAGTCCGACTGGCTGGTACGCACCGGCGAGGCCCAGGTCGAACTCTGGGACACGCTGCTGAACGGCATGTTCGAGCGCGTGGTGCCCATGGACGCCCGGCCGGCGCCGGAGCAGATGAACCCCGCGGTGGACGCGGTTCTCATCCCCCGGGTCGACGAGCTGCAGTACGCCATTCCCGCCCAGACCAACATCAAGGTCTACGAGATCTGGATGCGCTACGCCTTCGAGCTCGTGACCACGCAGGGCGAGACCATCGCCGACTGGACCATGACCGCCTACGGCAAAACCCCCACCGCCTTCCTCCAGTCCGACGAGGCCGCGGTGAACCTTGCCGCCGTGGTCGCCCTGCGCGATGCCGGCGCCCACTTCGCCACCAGCTTCACCCGGGTGCCCGAGGTGGCCGCCTGGATGGAATCGCTCGAGGCCCCGGCGGCGGTGGCCGCCGCCCCTGAGGAGGGCCAGGAGGAAGGACCGTGAAACGCCGTACCCTCGTCTCCCGCCTCGCCCGCCTGGCGCCGGCCCTGGCCGCCGCCCTGGTCACCGGCGGCTGCGTGACCGCCACCGTGGACGAGATGGTCTTCAACGAGCCGGCGGAGGGGGTGGGCGATGCCAGCGTGGTCATCCTCGGCCGACGGCATGCCAGCGACTACGAGACAGAGCCCGATTTCATCCAGTGCGTGGGCAAGCACATCCAGCGCGGCGACCCGAGCATCAACGTGATCGGCGAGCTGGAGTTCCTGAACAGCCTCTACCCCTGGTTCGAGCCGCGCACCGCCCCGCTGCGCCCGGCGGACCTCGATCGCCTCATTGCGCAGCCGCCGGTCGCCCAGAAGCTCGCCAGCCTGCAGACGGAGTACCTGATCTGGGTGGACGGGAGCACCGTGCAGACCAACTCCGCTGGCTCCATGACCTGCGGCGTGGGGCCTGGCGGCGCCGGCTGTTTCGGGTTCGGCACCTGGGGCAACGACTCCACCTACGAGGCCACGATCTGGGATTTTACCGACCGCGCCGAGGTCGGCCGGGTCAACACCTCCGCCAGCGGCCAGTCCTACATGCCCGCGGTGATCGTGCCGATCCCGATCATCGCCCCGGTGCAGGGCACCGCCTGCGACGGCCTCGGCGACCAGCTTCTCAAGTTCCTCTCCAGTGAGCTCTGAGCCCGTGCCGCGGCGGACGCTCCTCGCCCTCGCCGGCCTGCTGACCGTGCTCCTCGCCGGCGGCTGCACCGTCAACCCCGCCACCGGCGGTGCGACGGTGGTTCTCGGCAGCCAGGGGGGCGAGGAAGAGACCGGCGCGGAGATGTACGAGAAGTTCAAGGCGGAGGGCGCCTTCTACGACGACCCGGAACTCGCCGCCTACGTCGAGCGCATCGGCCAGCGCCTCGTGGCGAACAGCGACATGCCGGAGCGGGACTTCACCTTCTCGGTGATCGACGCGCCGGACATCAACGCCTTTGCCACGCCCGGCGGCTACATCTACGTCAACCGCGGCCTGCTCGCCTACCTCGACAGCGAGGCGGAGCTCGCCGGGGTCCTGGCGCACGAGATCGCCCACGTCACCGCCCGGCACCACGCCCGGCGCAAGGCCGCGGGGGTGACCTCCCAGGTACTCGCCACCACCGCCTACGTGCTGACCGGTTCCGGCGCCCTCTACGAGGCCTCGAGCATGTACGGCGCCGAGCTCATCAGCGGTTACGGGCGCGACATGGAACTGGAGGCGGACGGGCTCGGCGCCGAGTACATGTACAAGGCGGGCTACGACCCGGAATCCCTGCTCGAGGTGATCGGCGTCCTCAAGAACCAGGAGCAGTTCCAGCGCCTGAAGGCCAAGGCCAGCGGCAAGCCGCTGGCCACCTACCACGGCCTGTACGCCTCCCACCCGCGCAACGACAAGCGCCTGCAGACGGTGATCCGTGCCGCCAACGAGCTGGATACCGGCGCCTACATCGAGGACCCGTCCCGCCCGGGCGAATTCCGCGAGCTCACCGACGGCCTCGTCTGGGGCCAGAGCATCCAGGGCCAGCGCGCCGACAACCGCTACTACCACAACAAGCTGGGCTTCACCTTCGCCCACCCCGAGGGCTGGCGGGTCGACGCCGGCGCCAGCGCCGTGGTCGCCCGGGCCGGCGATGACAGCGCCGCCGTTACCATCACCCTGCGCCGCCGCAACCCCGACACCACGCCGGAGGCGGTGCTCAAGGACCTCGCCCGCGGTGAGCTCGCCGGCGGCGAGGCGCTGGAGCAGGCCGGGCTCAACGGCTACAGTGCGGTGGCGACCGCCGGCGGCAAGAGCAAGCGGCTGGCGGTCATCGACCTCGGCGGCCTGACCTATCTGTTCGAGGGCGAGGCCGCCGATTTCGCTGCGGGCGATGCGGCCCTGAAGGAGATCATCACCAGCTTCCGGCCGATCCTGCCGCAGGAGCGGCAGAGCGGGCAGCCGCGCTACGTGCGCTATATCCAGGTCCCGCGGGGGGCGACCATGGAGACGCTCGCCGCCGGCTCGCCGATTGCCGACGCGGAAGCGCAGCTGCGCCTGATCAACGGCTTCTACCCGCGCGGCGAGCCGCGCACCGGCGACTGGGTCAAGGTGGTCCGCTAGGGTTGTTTGAGTCGGACTCTTCCGGCAGGGGCTGCACCAGCACCCAGGGGGCGGCGACCACGGCCCAGAGCGTCGCGCCCGTCGCCTCCCAGTCCCGCGCATCCTCGTCCGTCGCCGGGCGCACCGCACCCGCATCCGTCCACGCCTGGAACCGGGCGACGTTATCGAGCCCCAGCTGCAGCGCCACCTCCACGAGATCCAGCTCCGGCCCGACGCGGATCACGCGGCCGCCGGCGAAGTGCACGGCGAGGTCCTTCCAGGGGATACGTGCCGTCTGCCCCAGGTAGGCCGCGCGCAGTTCGGCGGCCCGCCCGTCGCCGGCCGCCGGCTCCTCAGCCATAGCGGGAATCGGCGACGAAGGGATTGCTCTGGCGCTCGTGCCCCAGGGTCGAGGTGGGGCCGTGGCCGGGGATGAAGGTCACGTCGTCACCGAGCGGGAACAGCTTGTCGCGGATGCTGCTGATCAGCTGGTCGTGGTTGCCGCGGGGAAAATCCGTGCGGCCGATGGAGCCCTGGAAGAGCACGTCGCCGACCCAGGCGAGGCGCTGGCCGCGGTGGAAAAGCACCACGTGGCCCGGGGTGTGACCGGGACAGTGCAGCACCTCGAGCTCCTGGGCACCGACGGTCACCCGGTCGCCGTCCTCCAGCCAGCGGTCCGGCTCGAAGGCCTCGGCGCGCGGAAAGCCGGCCATCTGGCACCACTCCGGCAGCTTCTCGAGCCAGAAATCGTCGCCGCGCGCCGGGCCCTCGATGGGCAGGCCGAGCTCCTCCCGGAGCTCGCCCGCGAGGGCGCAGTGGTCCATGTGCGCGTGGGTAAGGATGATCTTCTCAAGCGTCACCCCCAGCTGTTCCACGGCGGCGAGGATGCGCTCGCGGTCGCCGCCCGGGTCGAACAGCGCGCCGCGGCCCGTCTCCTCGCACTTCAGGAGCGAGCAGTTCTGCTGGTAGGGCGTCACCGGGACAATGGTTACCTTGATGCTCATGCGGCCTCCCGCGCCGTCGTGTCGTCATCGCGATCGGGGTAGCGGTCCGCGTGCGGGTCCATGTACACGCGCTCGTCCAGCTGGCCCTCGGAGCTCGCCACGACCACGGAGGCGGTGGCGTCACCGGTGACGTTGACCGCCGTGCGCACCATGTCGAGGAGCCGGTCGATGCCGATGATGAGGCCGATGCCCTCCACGGGGAGGCCCGCCTGCTTCAGCACCATGGCCAGGGTGATCAGCCCGACGCCCGGCACCGCGGCGGTGCCGATGGACGCGAGGGTCGCCGTGAGAATCACCGTGAGGTAGGAGGTCAGGCTGAGATCGAAGCCGTAGACCTCGGCGATAAACACCGTCGCCACGCCCTGCATGATCGCCGTGCCGTCCATGTTGATGGTGGCGCCGAGGGGCACGGTAAAGCCGGCGACGGAGTTGTTCACGCCGAGGCGCTTCTCCACGGTGCGCAGCGTGATCGGCAGCGTGGCCCCGGAAGAGGCGGTGCTGAAGGCAAAGGCCCAGACCGAGCGCATCTTGTTGAGGAGCATGACCGGTGAGCGCCGGGCGAGAACCTTGAGGATGAGGCTGTAGACCACGAGGCCGTGGAACAGGAGCACCGCCAGCAGGGTGAAGAAGTACTTGGCGAGATCGGCGATCGCCGAGAGCCCCATGTCAGCGAAGAGCGAGCCGAGGAGCGCGAATACGCCGTAGGGCGCCAGGCCCATGAGGATGCCCACCATGCGCATGACCACGGCCTCGAGGTCGCTGAAGAACGCCGCGATGCGCCGGCCCGCCTCCCCGGCGTGGGAGATGGCGTAACCGAAGAGCAGGGCGAACACGATGATCTGCAGCATCTCGCCCTCCGCCATGGCCGCGACCGGGTTGGACGGGAAAATGTTGACGATCACGTCCTTGAGCGGCGGCGGCTCGGTGGGCTCGAAGGTCGCGCTGGTATCCAGGCTCACACCCGAGCCCGGCTCCACGAGCACGGCAACGAAGAGCGCGGTGGTGACCGCCACCGCCGTGGTGCACAGGTAGAAGAGCACGGTCTTGCCCGCGATGGGCCCCATGCGCGCGCTGTCGCCGAGGGAGCTCGCACCGCAGATCAGCGACACCAGCACCAGCGGCACCACCAGCAGCTGCAGGGAGGCGACGAAGACGCGACCGACCACGTCGAAGAGCCCGTTCACGAGGTAGGTGCTGATGCCCTCGCGCACGGCCTCGGGCGTGGCGCCGCTGCCGACGAGCAGGTTGAGGAGGGAGCCGACGAGGACCCCGGCAACCATGGCGAGAAGGATTCGGTTGGTCAGGCTCAAGGCAGGTCTCCCGCAGGCATCGGCGCCACCGGCCGGTGGCGGGCTTCAGGACAGGCCATCAGTAGCCGCCGGCGCTGTCGCCGTCCCCGCAGGTCCCCGGCTCCCAGGCGGCGACCACGTCGTCCGCACAGGCGTTGCAGGGCGACGCGTAGTCGGCGCGGCCGCCCTCGATGAGGGTGGCGCAGACCGGGTCGTAAACCATGGTGCAGACCTGCGGCCGCGGCTCGGTGCAGGCGGTGACCGGGTCACCGGTGGGCGCGGGGTCCCCGGCGGCCGCGCAGGCCCCGAGGGCCAGTGCCAGTACCGCGATGCCCGCGCGCTTCATGCCGCCTGTTCCTGCCCGTGATCGAAGCGCGCAAGGATAACACTTCGACCCGGGCTCGTGCAGGCGGGGCCGCCCAGGCGGGGCCGCCCAGGCGCGGCCGGCCAGGCGCGGCCGGCCAGGCGGGGCCGCCCGGGCGCGGCCG
>CAJWWA010000155.1 GCA_913048495.1 uncultured Halieaceae bacterium | reverse complement strand
CCGGCGCCAACCCGCGGCCCGGCATCGTGCAGAAGTACAGCGGCCGCGCCCTGCTGCTGGTCGCCGGCGGCTGCGCGGTGAACTGCCGCTACTGCTTCCGCCGCCACTTTCCCTACGGCGACAACGCCCTCGGGCGCGGCGAGCGGGACGAGGCGCTCGCCTGGCTCGCGGACCAGGCGGACCTCGAGGAACTGATCCTCTCCGGCGGCGACCCCCTGCTCGCGGGCGACGGCTACCTGGCCGAACTCGTCGACGCGCTGGCGCGACTGCCGCGGCTGAAGACCCTGCGCGTGCACACGCGGCTGCCGGTGGTGATCCCGGACCGGGTGACCCCCGGCCTGCTCGACGCTCTCGACCGGGACGGCCTCAACAGCGTCGTGGTGCTGCACGCCAACCACGGCAACGAGATCGACGAGGCCGTGCGTGCGGCCTGTGCCCGGCTGCGGGCCCGGGGCGTCACGCTGCTGAACCAGGCGGTGCTCCTCGCCGGCGTGAACGACAGCGCGGATGCGCTCGCGGGCCTGTCGGACGCGCTCTGGGGCGCCGGCGTCCTGCCCTACTATCTGCACCTCCTTGACCCGGTGCACGGCGCGGCCCACTTCGACGTGAGCGAAGACCGCGCCCGCGCACTGGTCGGCGAGCTGGCGACGCGCCGGCCCGGCTACCTCGTGCCGCGACTGGTACGGGAAGTCGCCGGCGCCGCCAGCAAGCGCGAGCTGGCCCCCGCCTACCCGCGCTAGCGCCACCGACCCGGATTCGCCTGACGCGCCGGCCGCCGCTGGGCGCGCCGCGTGCATCTCGTGTAGGCTCGTAGACCAGTAAAGCTGCAAGTCCCGTCCCCGGTGGCCTGGAAGATGCTCGAGATCGTCAAGGTGGATGTCGAAAACCTCGAGCTCGGCATGTTCGTGTCGGGCCTGGATCGATCCTGGCTGGAAAGTCCTTTTGCCGTGCAGGGGTTCCTCATCAAGACGGAGGAGGACCTGGCGACCCTGCGTGCCCTGTGCCGCTACGTGTTCATCGACGTCGAGAAGGGGGAGGAGAAGGAACGCCGGGGGAGCCCCCGGGCGTCACCGGCACAGCACGAGCGCCGGCGCCACCCCCGCAAGGCCAGCAACCCGATCAAGCGGGCACGGCTCGGCAAGGCGGAATTGCTGCCCGGCCGGGAGCTCACGACCTACCGGGACCAGTCCGACTGGGAGACCGAGTACCCGCAGGCCACGGTAGCGGTCGATACGCTCTCTGCCGAGGTGCGCGGCCTCTACGGCTCCCTGGCCCGCGGCGGTGCGGTGGACATGCTGAGCATCAAACGCTCCGTGGAGCCGATGATCGACAGCATCACCCGCAACCCCGACGCCTGCATCTGGCTCGCGAGGCTGCGTCAGCTCGACGATTACACCTACCAGCACTCCGTGGCCACCTCGATCTGGGCCGTGGCCATGGGCCGACAGCTCGGGCTGCCGAAGCAGGACCTGAAGACCCTCGCCGTCGGCGGTCTACTGTTCGACGTCGGCAAGCTGCAGGTCCCGCCGGAACTCCTGAACAGCCCCGAGCGCCTCGAAGGCGAGGATCTCGAGCGGGTGCGGGCCCACGTCCATCACGGCGCGGCCTTCATCACCGAGAGCGGCACCCTGAACAACGACATCATCGCGATGGCGCTGCACCACCACGAGCGCCACGACGGCTCGGGCTATCCCGATGGCCTGAAGGGCGACGACATTCCGATCTTCGCCCGCATCGCGGGCATCGTGGACTGCTACGACGCCCTGACCTCCGACCGCAGCTACGCGCGCGGGCAGTCGCCGTCGAGCGCCATCAAGTACCTCCACGACGCCCGCGACCGGGAGTTCCAGGCGGAGTTCGTCGAGGAGTTCATCCAGGCCATCGGCATCTACCCGGCTGGTACGCTCGTCGAGCTGACCTCCGGTGAAGTCGCCGTCGTGGTGTCGGAATACCGCTCGCGCCGCCTGCGCCCCCGGGTCCTCCTGCTCCTCGACGGCGACAAGCAGCCCCTCGCGGAAGCGCGCATGCTCGACCTGCTCGAGACCACGGAAGATGCGACCGGCAGGCCGCTGGAGATTCTCACCAGCCTCGCGCCCGGCGCCCACGGCATCGACCCCTGCCGCCTGGGACTGTGACATGCCCGCGGTTCCCGCCATCGCGCGCGACGCCTTCCTGGAACGCCTGGACCAGCTCGCCGCCTTGGCCGGCAGCGAAGCACCGGATCTCGGCCTGCTGCTCGTCGACATCGCCAACCTCCGCGAGATCAACCACCGGCACGCCTTCGACATCGGCGATGCGGTGCTGGCGGAAACGGAACGCCAGCTGGCAGAACTCGCGCCGGCCGAGGACACGGTGTTCCGCATCGCCTCGCACACCTTTGCGGTCATCCTGCCGACGGTCACGCAACCGGAGCTGCTCCCGGTGGTCGTCGGCCGCATGCGCACGGCGCTCGAGGAGGCACTAGAGCTCGACGGCTACCTGACCGCCGCCGAGCTCCTCATCGCCATCGCCCTGAACCGGGCCTGCCGCCTGTCGCCGCTCCTCACCCTGGCCCGGGCGGAAGAACACCTGGCGGCGCTTCGCCGCGGTGACGGGCGGGAACTCAGCGACGTGCTCGCGGACAGCGAGGCGCGCCCCGACGACCTGATCCGGCCCTTCACCGAGGCGCTGCACGACAACGATTTTCTGCTCTACTACCAGCCCAAGGTCGCCATCGACAGCGGGGGCCTGGTCGGCGCCGAGGCGCTGCTGCGCTGGCACAACGCCGAGCGCGGCTGGATCCCGCCGGAGGTCGCGGTGCAGATCGCCGAGGACATCCAGCGCTCCTTTGAGCTGACCAAGTGGGTGGTGCACGCCGCCGCCCGGCAGCACCGGGAGTGGTCCCGGGCGGGACGGGACGTGCCGCTCTCCGTCAACCTACCGGCGAGCCTCATCGACCGCGCGGACCTGCCGGGCATGATCAACGGCGCCCTCAAGATCTGGGATATGCCGCCGGCGCGCCTGACCCTGGAAATCACCGAGCAGGCCTTCATGCGCGACGCGGAGGCCGGGCTCAGGATCATGGCGCAGCTGCGGGACCTGGGCTGCCGGATCTCCATCGACGACTTCGGCACCGGCTATTCGTCCCTGGCCTACTTCCGCGACATTCCCGCCGCCGAGCTCAAGGTGGACCGCTCCTTCGTAACCCGGCTGCTGCTGTCGCCGCAGGACGCGGGGCTGGTCCGCACGATCGTCGAGCTGGCGCAGATCTTCGGCATGCGGGTGGTCGCCGAGGGCCTGGAGGACGCGGACACGCTCGCCTGCCTGCGCTCCATCGGCTGCGAGATCGCCCAGGGGTTCGGCATCGCGAGGCCGCTGCCGCCCGCCGAATTCACGGCCTGGGCCGACTGCTGGGAGGGCAGCGCGGCGCTCGAGCGACTGCCCGGCGCAGAAGCCCTGCGCGGCTGACAGGCCCCACGGGGGCGCTGCTGCTCAGGCGACCGGCGGCTGCCCCGCCGGCGGACCCAGGGCGGCGAGCGCCCGGCTGGCCGCTTCGTAGCCGATGGCGGCCAGCTCCTCGGCGCGGTCGAACTCGAAGAAGCCGCAGGCACTGCGGGGGATCTCCACGGTCACCGTCGGCGCGTAGGTCGCCAGCTTCATGCGCGCGATCTGTCCCTGCATGGTGTCGAAGGACTTCGACAGCAGCTCCATCGCCGTGGGCTGAGGTTCGGCCGGCTCACTGTCGCCGAACTGCTCACGGAAGAACTGGGCGATACGCTCGCGGTAGCTGTCCACTTCCGCACTCGTCGCCTTCTCCGTGCCTTCTCCGGTTACTGCCCCGCCATCCCGTGTTGGGCCGGCCGCAGCCTCGCGGCGACGGCGTCCACCGAGGGCGTTGAGGTTGACCGCGATAGTGGCGTCAGTGGTATCGGTCAGCGTGGGCGCGATGGGAATGGGGTTGACCAGGCCGCCGTCGACCAGCACCCGGCCGCTGCTGGCGTTGACCAACCCGCAGATGATGCTGATCATGGTGGTCTTACCGGCGCCATTGGGGCCCAGCAGGGCGAAGATCTCGCCACGTCGAATGCTCAGGCTGACGCCCTTGAGCGCCCGGAACCCGGTCTCGTAGGTTTTGGTCAGGTTGTCTACAACGATGATGCCGTCCACACTCCCCCCAACAATCATGACTCGAATGGATCGCTGTGCAGCCTTCGCAGCCCAGCCAGCGGTCAGTCAGCATACGCCCATCCGGCGGTCCACGCAGCCGCCCGCCGTTGACCTGCCGCCGATCCTGAACTAAACCTTTTTCACAGAGATGGTAATCCGTCGCCCCATCATCAAAAGAATAATAAATGGGAGGCACAGGCCATGCTGAACCTGTTGCTGGCTGTTTTGCTGTTACCGGTAGTTGCGATCAACGTGATCGGCCCCTGGCTGGTTCTGCGCACCCAGCGGATTCCGGCCAGAGTACGCTTCAACAACACCGATCACGCGCGCTTCCTCGCTGATCGCGGGGAGGTCTTCCGGCGGCTTGATGAGCAGCTCCAGGCACTGGAGTTCGCCCATGTTGGCTCCTCGGTTTTGCCTTCCAGCCACACCACAAGCCACTTTTCGCTGTACGTTCATCCACGCGATCAGGCCGCCGCAATGCTGGTAACCATGACCACTGGCAAGCGCCGGGTGACCTACGCCGAGTTTACCCAGCTGTATGCAGACGGCAGCCTGCTGGATGTCCACAACGCCCCCAGCCTCTCCTCCTATCCCTCCATGCCCTGCCGCATCGGCGTGCGCATGACCGGCGTGAACAACCTGAAGCGCCTGTTCAGCACCCTGCAACACCTGCGCGCATGCCTGCCGAATTCGGCAGCGGCCATCGCCTACCCGAAAGATCAGGGCTTTGCTCCAATCGAACGATTCCTGGCGCGCGAGTCCGACGAACTGGTCGCTCAGGGGTACTGCACTCCAGACATAGACAGCCAGGGAAGACGCGGACTGACGTTGAAAGGCGCACTGCTGCTGACCTGGAAAAACGCCTGGCCCGGCAGGCTGGTTTTCAACCTGCTTGAGCAACGTCACACCCGACTCTTGCTGACGGGCTCAGCCCCGTAACCGGCGGCGGGGGAAGCCCGCCGCCGGCAGAGCTCAGGCCGCGCGAATGCGGAAACCGAAGCGTGGAAAGTGAACGTGTACCAGCCCTGCGCGTTCGTCCTCGCGGGCAATGATGATCTCTTCCGCCCCCTCGAACAGCAGGGTACCTGCCACTTCGTCGGTGCCGTAATCAACTGCACTGACGGTCACCGCCTGACCAGTCTCAAAGCCACCCGGGCTGGCAATGGCATCAGCTGGCAGCGCAGCGGGCGCGCTGTCGCGGGCAATGGCAATGGCCTGTTCGCCACTCATCTGGGTATGGGAGCCGTGACCGAAGTCAGCAACCCGTTGCATCCAGGCACGCACCGCCGGATAAGGGTCCAGCGCTGCGGCCACCGCACGGTTGCTGGCGACAAACCAGAGCGCATGGTAGTGGGCAAAATCAGCCACGCTGGGGTGCTCACCCAGCAGGAAGTCGCCATCGCGCTCCAACTGCAACTCCAGACGCGACAGCAGAGCCGGCCACTGGCTCAGTGCCACATCGGTCTCGAGGCGGCTGGCGCTGCCCCCGCTAAACAGCTTCTGACGGTCGGCAACAAAGCCCTTGACCACCTGCTCGGGCATACCGGCGAATCGCTCGGCCAGCCCCTGTGGCTGGAAGTTGATGGCAACCGCATGCTGAAACAATACCTGATCAGCCAATTGGGCGAGGCCGGCAGCGGCCGCTTCCTGGCCCTCGGGAAACAGCGCAGGAGCGGCCTTTTCCTGCTCAAGTCGACGTGCGATCAACGCCGTATCACAGTAAATGTCGGCGCCGATCTGCAGCACCGGAGTGCGTCGATAGCCACCGGTCAATGCGATCAGATCAGGCTTCGGCATGACTGGCGGAATCATGACCGAATGCCACGACAGGCCTTTGAAACCGAGCATCAGACGCGCCTTTTCGGCAAAGGGAGATTGCGGGTAATGGTGCAGAATCAGATCAGTCATGACAGCTCTCCGGCAAATTGAGCAGCCACTTTAGACCGTTGAAAGCAGCGCTGACTAGTCTCTCGGCGCGACTGATGAGATCTCATCCAGCTGACTGATGAGCTGCTCCTTGGCCTTGCGTGTCAGCGCCTTTATGGCGATTTCCTGCCGCAGGGCGTCGCCCTGATCGACGCACTCACGTCGCCACACCAGCGCTGCCGCCGGGCTGCGATTGAAAAACCGCGCGCCCTTGCCGCGCTGGTGCTGCTCAAAACGGCGCTGCGGATCAACACTGATGCCGGTATACAGATGACCGTTCTCGGCGCGCACCATATACACCCACCAGGTGCGCGTCGGCGCGGTACACTGTTCAATATCAGCAGACATGTGCAAACAGACTCATCAGCAAGGAAACAGGATGTTCATTCAGATTTTCTCTACCGGTGGCACCATCGACAAGGTCTACTTCGACGCCCTGAGCGACTTTCAGATCGGCGACCCTATGGCGGAGGATATTCTGCAGCAGGCACGGGTGGGTTTCGAGTACGCAATTGAATCCCTCACCCGCAAGGACAGCCTTGAGCTGACCGACGCCGATCGAGACCTGATTCACGCCAAGGTCGCCGCCTGCCCCTACGAGCACATCCTCATCACCCACGGCACCGACACCATGACCGTAACCGGAGCGGCGCTGGCCGATATCGACAGCAAGGTCATCGTCCTGACCGGCGCAATGCAGCCGGCCCGTTTTCGCGATACCGACGCCAGCTTCAACCTCGGCCTCGCCATCGGCGCCCTAAACTGCCTGCCCCACGGCGTCTACGTCGCCATGAGCGGCAAGGTGTTCCCGGTCGATCAGGTGCGCAAGAACCGGCTGGCCGGGCGGTTTGAGGGGCACTGATAGCTGCAAGCTGCAAGCTGCAAGCTGCAAGCGTAATCAGGGTGATGCAGACGACTGGGCCATCAAGTATTTCTATACGCTATCTGCTTCGGTGCGGCGCCCCAAGTAAAAGCCGCGCCATTCCGTACCACGCGGGTTTTACTTGCAGCTTGAAGCTTTTGCTGTGGCTGCGGACCCGGCGTCAGCCGGTCCCGCCCACCGTAATCTGATCAATCTTAAGCGTTGGCTGGCCGACGCCGACCGGGACCGACTGTCCATCCTTGCCGCACACACCGACGCCGGTATCGAGCTTGAGGTCGTGGCCGACCATCGACACCCGGCTCATCGCCTCCGGACCATTGCCAATCAGCGTTGCACCCTTCACCGGCGCGGTGATCTTGCCGTCCTCGATCAAATAGGCCTCGCTGGTGGAGAACACAAACTTGCCGCTGGTGATATCCACCTGACCACCGCCCAGATTGGCGCAGTAGATACCCTTCTTGACCGACGCAATGATTTCTTCCGGATCACTCTCGCCTGCCAGCATATAGGTGTTGGTCATGCGCGGCATGGGCAAATGTGCGTAGGATTCGCGGCGACCGTTGCCCGTCGCGGCCACGCCCATCAGACGGGCATTGAGCTTGTCCTGCATGTAGCCCTTGAGCACGCCGTTCTCGATCAGCGTGGTGCAGTTGGTCGGAACTCCTTCATCATCCACGGTCAGAGAGCCGCGACGACCGGGCAGGGTGCCGTCATCAACGATGGTGCAGAGACTTGACGCAACTTTTTCGCCAACACGACCGCTGTAGGCTGAGCTGCCCTTGCGGTTGAAATCGCCTTCAAGGCCGTGGCCGACCGCCTCGTGCAACAGCACACCGGACCAGCCGGGGCCCATTACCACCGGCATGCTGCCAGCAGGGGCCGCGATCGCTTCAAGATTGATCGAGGCTTGGCGGACCGCCTCGCGGGCGTACCCCAGAGCGCGTTCCTCGGCTTCGAAATAGAGGGAA
>CAJWWA010000154.1 GCA_913048495.1 uncultured Halieaceae bacterium | reverse complement strand
AGCCGGCCCTCACCAGGGCCGGCTTGCCAACGCCAGGGGGAGGAATCAGGCGTTGATATTGGCCGAACGCGAGGACGGGTAACGCGGCCCGCTGACCTTGTCGGCCAGGGCGTTGAGGCGTTCGGTCTGATTGTCGGTCAGGCGCAGTTCCAGCGCTCCGAGATTGGATTCCAGATTGGCCAGCTTGGTGGTTCCGGGAATGGTGAGGATGTCCTCGCCGCGCCCCAGCACCCAGGCGAGGGCCACCTGGGACGGCGTCGCACCCAGCGCATCGGCCACGGCCTTCACTTCCTCGACCAGGTCGAGATTGGCTTCATAGGCGCCTTCGGCAAAGCGCGGCTGGAATTGACCCTGCCGGAAATCGCCCTTCTCAGGCTTGCGGTCGCGGGTGAAGGCACCGGTCAGCATGCCGCGTCCCAGCGGGGAGTAGGCGACCAGCGAGGCCCCGATTTCCCGGACACCGTTCAGCTGGGTCTGCTCGATATCGCGGCTGAAGATGGAATATTCCGACTGCAGGGCGGCAATCGGGTGGACCTTGTTGGCCTTGACCAGGGTGGCGCCGGAGGCCTCGGAAATACCCAGGGCGCGGACCTTGCCTTCCTCGACCAGTTTCGCCATCGCGCCCACGGTTTCCTCGATCGGCGTGTCGAGATCGACGCGGTGGAGATAGTAGAGGTCGATAAAATCGGTGCGCAGGGATTTGAGCGATTGCTCGACGGCGCGGCGCATATTGGCTTCCGACCCGTCGACGCCGGTCATGGCGCCGGTCTTGGGATCCCGGGTCGGGCCGAATTTGGTGGCGATGATCACCTTGTCGCGGCGATCGTGGAAGGCTTCGCCCAGCAGGCGCTCATTGGCCCCCATGCCATAAAGCTCGGCGGTGTCGAAGTGATTGACGCCCCGGTCGATGGCGGAATGAAGCAGGCTGACGCCCGCATCGGTCGTCACAGCCGGGCCATAGAATTCCGACAGGCCCATGCATCCCAGGCCGACCGGATTCACGAACAGGCCGGAATGGCCGATTTCTCGCTTTGTCATGTGTCTCTCCCGCTGCAGGACGGCTTCTGGCGAGCCATCTCTTATCCAGTATGGAGACACAGAATAGCATTTATCCCGCTTCGGGGATAATTCGAAAATTTGGTATGCCCATGCGTGGGTGTTTTATGCCACCAGATTGCGTTGCAGGACTGGCGTTCCGGCTAGCCCTCGGGATTGTCTTCCCGGTTTTGGGCCGGCGTCCGGCCGCCGAAAGTCGGCGACATGTTGATCACCGGCGCATCCTCGCCCTGCTGCAACAGGATGCCGGCCTCAGCGCCGCCGAGATCGCCGACCGCGTCGGCCTCACCCAGCCGCCCTGCTGGCGGCGCATCCGTCGCCTCGAGGACAGCGGCATCATCGAGCGCCGCGTCGCCCTCCTCGATCAGCGCAAACTGGGCCTGTCCGTCACGGTGTTTGCCCGGGTCAAGCTTTCGGCCCACGGCAAGCGCTCGCTGCCGGAGTTCGAGGAACAGATCCGCGACCTGCCCGAGGTCCTCGAGTGCCACACGGTCATGGGCGACTACGACTTCCTGCTAAAGATCGTCACCCGCGACATCGACAGCTACGAGACCCTGTTCCGGCAGAAGCTGTCGCAGATGCCGACTGTGCAGGAGATACACTCAAATGCTGCGCTGTCTCGGGTGAAAATCACCACTGTGCTGCCACTAGAGCAAGCCGACCTCACGATATAATCAAGCCAAAGAAACAACGCAGTTTGACGAAACACGGTGCGCCGCACATGCTCAGACAAAGGCAGGAGAATCGAGACAATGGTCGGAAAAGGTAAGCATGTCAGGCTTTATCGCGATGGACGAAACCAGACATTACGTATACCCCGGGACTTAGAACTGGAGGGTAATGAAGCCATCCTGCATAAGGAGGGAGATCGACTGATTATCGAGCCGAAGCACAAAGGCCACCTCCTGGACCTCCTGGCAAGACTTCAACCTCTGAAAGAACAACTCCCCGATGTGGATGCCGACCTGCCAGCGCTATGACGTTCATGTACGGGGTGGCATAGCCGGTGGAACCCCCAGCTGCCGAACTCTGTTGAGAGCCGCCACTGCCTGGAGCGCTGGCCAGCTCTGACAACCTGACAGTGTTCTCCACCAACCGTCTCGAATGCACCTGCGCGCAGGCTGAAACGGGCAAGCAGTTCAGGCTGCCAGAAACGCCCCACCCACCAGCGGCGGGCGGGGTGCAGAAGCGCTAGAACATCAGCCGGATGCCGGCCTCGATGCTCTCCCCCGGTTGCGGGGCGTAGTTGCGCAGGAAGGAGGTACTGAGGCGGATTTCCTCGTCCGTGATGTTCTTCAGCTTCACGAAGGCGAGCAGCTCGGTGTCGCCGGCGAAGCGGACGTTGTAGTCGATGCCCGCATCCCAGCGCGTGTAGCCGTTCGTCTCGGTCTCGAAGTCGCCCGGATCCTCCTGGTCCTCGGCGTTGAGAACACTGACGTAGACCCCCAGGGCATCGCTGCGCCAGGACAGCTCGCTGCCGATGCGCATCGGTGGCAGCCGCGGAACATCGCCCGCCGAGTCGAACTCGCCGGTGATCATGTCACCGAAGAGGCCAAGGGCGAGGTCGCCGCCGGCAAAGCTCGCGACGTCGAAGCTGGACTCGAACTCCACCCCGTAGAACTCGGCGTCATCCTGCTCGTAAACGTACACGGCCGTTTCATCCACGGCCTCGCCCGTGTTGAGCAGGAAGATGTAGTCGTTGAAGGTGTTGTAGAAGAACGTCAGCTCCGCAAAGGCTTCCTCCGTCTGCCAGTTCAACGACAGGTCAGCGTTGTAGGACACCTCCTCGTCGAGGTCCGGATCACCGATCTCGATGATCCCGGTGGCGGCGTGCGTCACCAGCTGTTCCTCGCTGTTGTTGAGGTTCGAGAACAACTCCTCCGTGGACGGCGCCCGCGCCGAGCGCGACAGCGAGAGGCCGGCGCTCCAGTTGGCACTGATAGTGTAGTTTGCCGTGCCTGAAAGACTGAAGCTCGTAAAGTCCTGCGAAGCACCGGTGGCCGGGTCGCGCTCTACGTAGTCTGCGCGACCGCCAACCTCGAACAGCCAATCCGCGGTGTGGAAGTCCTGAACGTAGAACAGGCCCCACTCGGCCGAGTCCGTTGCCGGCACGTAGGCCTCATCGCCGATCGCCTCGAACTCGTCGGCACGCCACTGCAGGCCGAGAACCCGGTGATCAGCGCCCTCGCGCACCAGTTCCAGGCGCCCCTCCCAGGTCTCGCGATCGAACTGCGTGCCGACCTCCATTCCCTCGAGCTCCACGTGCTCGTAGTCGGTGTAGGTCAGGAAACCGCGGGCGACGTCGATGAGGCCGGGGGCCAGGTCGTGCACGTGGAGCTGCATGTCATAGCGCTCCTGCTCGAGGTCGATACGGATATCCTCCTCTTCGCCGTGCGCGTGCTCCTCACCCTCGTGCTCTTCTCCTTCGTGCTCTTCTTCGTCGCCGTGGTCATGCTCATGCGCCCCCGGCGGGATGCCGTAATTGGTCTCGAAGCGGTTGTAGGCCAGGCCGACGAAGTTGCGCTCGCCGAAGTGGTAGCTGCCGCCGATGGTGTAAACGTCGGAATCGCCGTTGGTATTGGCGATGAAGCCGTCGGAGTTCTCGAGCTCTTCCTCGTGGTCGTGCTCGTCATGCTCTTCGTGATCTTCCTCGCCGTGCTCTTCGTGGCCATGCTCGAGCCCGAGCAGCTCTTCCTGGCGCTCCACGGCTGCCTCGTCAATGGCCAGCCCCGGTATCTCGAGATCGTCGAATTCGCGGAACGTCCCGCTGACGTGGAACGCGAAGTTGCCGCCCCCGCCCTCCAGCTTGACCACCCCGGTATCCATGTCGGCGGCCTCGTCGTAGCGGTACTCCACGGCCCCCTGTACACCCTCGATGGGCTTGGCCGGAATGCGGTTGTCCAGCGTATTGATCACACCGCCGATGGCGCCGCCGCCGTAGAGCAGCGTCGCGGGGCCGCGCAGGACCTCCACGGATTCCGCGAGCATCGGCTCGATGCTGACCGCGTGGTCCGGGCTGAGGCTCGATACGTCTGCGGCGGCGATGCCGTTGCTGAGGTTGATCGTCCTCGGGCCACCCTGGCCGCGGATCACGGGCCGGCCGACGCCGGGGCCGAAGGACGAGTTGGAGATGCCGGGCTGGTCGCCCAGGGTTTCACCGAGGCTGCTCGCCGCGAGCCGCTTGAGTTCGTCACCGGACAACACGGTGACGGGGAGCGCGGTCTCGGCCGCTTTCTTGTGGATGGGCACGGTGACGATCACGTGCTCCATCCGCGAATCCGGAACGGCCGCCATGGCCTGGCTGGCGGCGCCGACGCAGGCCGCAAGAAGAGTGCGTTTCATGTCTGTCTCCTGAAGGTGGAATAGAGGGTTTCAGTCAGGAGACAGCAGGGGGACCTCGCGCCTGGAGATGATAGCGGATGGAAACCGGCGTCAGCCGGGCAGGTTGCAGCGCGCGCGGCGCGGCGGCAGTCGGGACCGGCAGCGCACCGCTGCTGGAGACGACCGCGTGGCCGCTGTAGTGCTGGCACTGCGAGCAATCGCCGACGGGGTCGTCAGCGCCGTGCAGGTGCCCCAGACCCTCGGTCTGAACCGCGACAAACACGCCCAGCAGCGCCGCCAGTAGCAGTGCCGGCAGCGCCCGAGGGCCTCGCAGTTTGTCGCGCAGGTGTTTCATGGCGGGCAAGCTTACCCCAGTTGTCAAGGGACACAAAGCGAGCGGCCGATGCCGGCGCCTCACTGCCGTCAATGCAATCCGGCCTACTCGTCTCCGGCTTCCACGCAGGAGAAGATCAGCCCGGTCTCCAGGTGCGCGACCTCCGGGCGGGTGGTGAGCGCGTTCATCGCGAAGTCGCGCAGCGCATCGGAATCGCGCACGCCGACGTGCACCAGGAAATCGTCGGCGCCGGCGACGTGGTACAGGCGCATCACCTCCGGCAGGCCGAGCACGTAGCCCTGGAAGGCGGCGACGTCCGCCGCCGTGTGCTCGCGCAGGCGCACGGCGATCAGCGCCTGCAGCCCGACGCCAAGGGCCCCCGGGTCGATGGCCGCACGGTAACCCCGGATGATCCCCGCGCGCTCGAGCTGGCGGGTGCGCACGAGGGTCGTGGAAGGCGCGAGGCCCACGCGCTCCGCCAGGGCCTTGTTGCTCAGCCGCGCATTGTTCTGCAGCTGGCGCAGGATCTCGAAGTCCGTTTCGTCCAGGTTGGCGTTTCGGGCCGAAATCGAATTTTCTTCGTCAACAATCGCAACCATGGAACAAGGCTCAGAATCCGAGTCGCTAAACAGAATTTCACCCAGCATAACAGCGACCATGGAGTACCGCCATGTCCAGCCAGGACCCCATCGAAGCCCTCGCCCGCCTCCGCCACGAGTTCGGCGAGCACGGCGGCGTGAACATGTCCATCGAGGCGAGTTCCACCTTCACGGTGGTAGACCCGGCGACCATGCCCGACATTTTCGCCGGTCGTAAGGGGCCGGAGAGCGGCGGCTGTTACCTGTACGGCCGCCACTTCAACCCCACGGTGTATAACCTCGGCCGGCAGCTGGCCGCCCTCGAGGGCACGGAGGCCGCCTACTGCAGCGCCAGCGGCATGGGCGCCATCTCCGCGGTAATCCTGGCGCTGTGCAACGCCGGCGACCACGTGGTGGCGAGCCACACCATCTACGGCGGCACCTGGGCGCTGCTGCACGACTTCATGCCGGCGAAGACCGGGGTCACCACCGCCTTCGTCGATACGACAGACCTCGCTGCGGTGAAGGCCGCGATCACCGACCGCACGCGCCTGCTCTACGTCGAGAGCCAGTCCAACCCCACGCTGCGCGTGGCCGACATCCCGGCCCTCGCCGCCATCGCCCGGGAGGCCGGCATCCCGCTGGTGGTGGACAACACCTTCACGCCCCTGGTGCTTTCCCCCGCCCGCCTCGGCGCGGACATCGTGGTCCACAGCCTGACCAAGTTCATCGGCGGCGCCTCGGACCTGATCGGCGGCACCGTCTGCGCTAGCGCGGCGTTCATCGGCAGCCTGATGGACCTGCACACGGGGCCCCTGATGATCCTGGGGCCGACCATGGACCCGACGGTGGCCGCGAGCGTGTCGCTGCGGGTGCCCCACCTGCCGCTGCGCATGGCGGCGCACAGCGAGCGGGCCCTCGCCCTGGCCGAGCGAACGGCGGCGCTCGGCGTCCCCGTGGCCTACCCCGGCCTGCCGTCACACCCCGACCACGCCCTGCTCGACAAGCTGCGCCACCCGGACTACGGTCACGGCGGACTGCTCACTATCGACGCCGGCTCGGAAGAGAAGGCCATGGCGCTGATGAACACGCTGCAGAACGACCACCAGTTCGGCTACGTGGCCGTCAGCCTCGGCTACTTCGATACGCTCATGTCCTGCTCGGCCACGAGCACCTCGAGCGAGATGCCGGAAGACGCACTCCAGGCCGCGGCCATCAGCCCGGGCCTGGTGCGCATGGCGGTCGGCTACACGGGAACACTGGAGCAGCGCTGGGCACAGCTGTCGGCCGGCCTGCACGCCACGGTGCTTGCCTGAGAAGGCGGGCGCAGCAACGGAACGGACGACTGCCTAGGGCGACGCCTCCTCGCCTGCCTGCGGCGCTGCCTGCATGGCGAGCAGGCATTGGTAACACAAGCAGCCTTCCCAGCGGCTGGCGATGGCCGCCCGCTGCTCGTCGCTGAGCGTGACCGCGGCGCAAGGGCAGGCCCTGCCCGAGCCCGCCATGCACTCGAAGCGCGCGCCGCAGCGCGGGCAGGTGGCGTTTCCGCTGTCTTCCATGCTGTAACCCCGCAGGTGCCGGCTGGTTTCCCCGTCAGTGTAGACTGCAGCGTCGACGCCCTTCAAAAAAACGGCCGAACAGGGAATAGCACGATGACAAACTGGCGGGCGAGCACCATGGCGGTACAGCACTGCGTTCTCGGGCTGCTGCTCCTGGCGCTTTCTGCCGCGAACGCCAGCGCGGCACAGGCGACCCCGCCCCGCGAGCTGTTGCTGGAGAACGTTCGCGTCGTCGACTTTTCCGATCCCGGGGCAGCCAGCTACGATGAGACCAGTCTCCTGCTGCGGGCCGGCCGCATCGCCTACGTCGGCGCCGCCGCACGCGCAGAGGCAGGCTCCGACGCGGTGGTCCTGGACGGTGCCGGCAGAACGCTGCTGCCGGGGCTCAACGACCTGCACGTGCACCTGTGGGACGAGGCCGAGCTCGGCGCCTACCTCGCCCACGGCGTGACGACGATTCGCAACCTCTCGGGCATGCCCTTCCATCTCGAGCTCGCCGCGCGCATCGACCGCGGCGAGGTAGCCGGTCCCAGGCTGCTCACCAGCGGGCCCATCCTCAACAGCCGGGGGCCGAACCTGCAGGTGAACCACCAGGTCGTAGAGGACGGGCCCGAGGCCCGGGCCGCCGTGCGCGCCCAGCACGCGGCGGGCTACCGGCGGCTGAAGGTCTATTCCAACCTGAGCCGGGAGGCCTACGAGGCAGCCCGGGACGAAGCAGCTGCCCTGGGCATGGACCTCACCGGCCATCCGCCGGAGGGCCGCCGCGGCCCGGGCGTGCCCTTCGACAAGCCCTTCGCGATTGCCTTCGAGGAGGTGCTGGACGACGGCTTCGAGACCCTGGAGCACGTCGAGAGCATCGCCTGGCACGGCCTGCGCGGTGGCAGCGGTCGCTCTGGGCGCACGGGTGATCGAGAAACACTTCACCCTGTCGCGCGCCGCCGGCGGTCCGGACGGGTCCTTCTCGCTCGAGCCGGACGAGTTGAAACGCCTGGTGGATGATTGCACCAATGCCTTTCACGCCCTTGGGCAAGTGCGTTACGAGCTGGTGGGGTGCGAACTGGGGTCAGTGACTTTCCGCCGCTCGCTCTATGTGGCGGCCGACGTGAAGGCCGGCGCCC
>CAJWWA010000153.1 GCA_913048495.1 uncultured Halieaceae bacterium | reverse complement strand
ATAAATGGTGATATGAGAATATCTCAGAGAGGCTCCAGTTTCTCTGGTATAGGAGGTAATGCAGAACAATACACTCTCGATAGATTCAAACTTCAAAATAATAATCTTGATCAAGCAGTTGCCACAATATCGCAAGATTCATCTGCACCTGTTGGGTTCTCTAAAAGTTTAAAGATTCAATGTACAACTGCAGAAACATCAGTAGAAGATAGTGAACACGCTAGACTCATATATGATGGTGAAGCATTTGATTTTACAGACATAGGTTTCGGTACATCAAGTGCAAAAAAAGTAACTCTTAGTTTTTGGGTTAAATCAAATATAACTGGCACATGGGGGATAAATTTTTGGAGAGGCGATGCAAATAGATCAAATTTAAGGACTTATACAATTAATAGTGCAAATACATGGGAACATAAAGTTATTACTTTGGTCGAAGACACAACAGGTGGAGGAGTAAATAGTGATAATGGTTATGGATTTAGAATCAACTGGGGATTAGCAGTAGGTACAAACTATGCTCAGTCACATCCTTTAGATACTTGGCACACTTTTAATTCAAATTATTTTTATCCATATGTAGAAGAATATTCACCTGGTCATGATCCTCCATATCGTAGAGCTTCTAATAATAAATGTTATTCTCAAAAAAATAATCGACATAAAACCAAGTACCCAGTGCATCAGGTTCTGTCCTGAATACACGACGCCTTGAGCTTCACCTGATTGACGGGCGGAGTAGCGCCCAAAAAACATGATTCCCACACCAGCGCCACCAAACAGACCAACCTTGCCGCCTTTGGCAAACGGGCACACCAAGTCAATCACCTTAATACCCGTCTCCAGAAGCTCATCAGAAGCCGCCAACTCCTCATAGGTGGGTGCCGGTCGGTGGATCGATGCACGCTCCTTTTCACCAATCGGGCCCTTCTCGTCGATGGGGTTGCCGAGCACGTCCATGATGCGGCCGAGGGTCTCGCCGCCCACCGGCACGGAGATCGGCGCGCCGGTGTTCTCGACGCCGAGGCCGCGGGACAGCCCTTCCGAGGAGCCCATGGCGATGGCGCGCACGACGCCGTCACCCAGCTGCTGCTGCACCTCGAGGGTCAGGCCCTTCTCGGTGACCGTCAGCGCGTCGTAGACCTGCGGGACGCTGTCGCGCGGGAACTCCACGTCGATGACCGCGCCGATGATTTGAACGACTCGTCCGCTACTCATGTCCGGATCCTCTATCTCTGGAAGCTCTGTCTCTGAGCTCTGTAGTTAAATTAGTACCTGTCTCGTGCCGATGGTGGCGCTAGCTGATGGCCGCAGCGCCGCTGACGATCTCCGAGAGCTCCTGGGTAATGGCCGCCTGGCGGGCCTTGTTGTAGACCAGCTGCAGGTCGTCGATGAGCTCGCCGGCGTTGTCCGTTGCGTTCTTCATCGCCAGCATGCGCGCCGCCTGCTCGCAGGCGCCGTTCTCGACCACGGCCTGATAGACCTGCGACTCGATGTAGCGCACCAGCAGCCGGTCGAGCAGCTCCCGGGCGTCGGGCTCGTAGATGTAGTCCCAGTGGTGCTTCATCTCGTCGCTGTTCTCCGCCGGCAGCGGCAGCAGCTGCTCCACCGTCGGGTTCTGCGTCATGGTGTTGACGAACTCGTTGCTCACCAGGAACAGCCGGTCGATGGTGCCTTCGGCATAGGCGTCGAGCATGGTCTTCACGCCGCCGATGAGGTCTTCGAGGGAGGGTTCCTCGCCGATATCCCGCGTCGCCGCCACCACGTTGCCGCCGTAGCTGTTGAAGAAGGCCGAGGCCTTGGCGCCGATCAGCGACAGGTCGATCTCGCAGCCGCGCTCGTCCCAGGCCTTCATGGCGCGGATGGTGGCCTTGAACAGGTTGATGTTCAGGCCGCCGCAGAGCCCCCGGTCCGTGGCGACGACGATGAAGCCGACGCGCTTCGGATCGCGCTCTTCCATGTACACGTGGCGGTACTCAGGCGCCGAGTTGGCCAGGTGGCCGACCACGTCGCGCATGCGCCGCGCGTAGGGCTTGCCGACCTCCATGCGATCCTGGGCCTTGCGCATCTTGCTCGCCGCGACCATTTCCATGGCGCTGGTGATCTTCTGCGTGCTCTGGATGCTCGAGATCTTGGTGCGGATTTCCTTACCGACTGCCATCGGGGCCTCCGGGGCTTACCAGGTTTGCGTCGACTTGAAGGACTCGATCGCGCCCTTGAAGGCGCCCTCGATCTCGTCGTCCCACGCGCCGGTCTCGACCACCTTGCCCATGAGCTCGCCGTGCTCGGCGTGCATGTAGGACAGCAGCGCATCCTCGAAGGCGCCGATCTTGTCGACTTCCACGTCCTTGAGGAAGCCCTCGTTCGCGGCGTAGAGCATGACGCCCATCTCGGCGATGCTCTGCGGCGAGTACTGCTTCTGCTTCATGAGCTCGGTGACGCGCTCACCGTGGTCCAGCTGGGCCTTGGTGGCCTCGTCGAGGTCGGAGGCGAACTGCGAGAACGCCGCCAGCTCGCGGTACTGGGCCAGGGCCGTGCGCACGCCGCCGGAGAGCTTCTTCATGATCTTCGTCTGCGCCGAGCCGCCGACCCGGGAGACGGAGATACCGGCGTTCATGGCCGGGCGGATGCCGGCGTTGAACATGTCGGTCTCGAGGAAGATCTGGCCGTCGGTGATGGAGATCACGTTGGTCGGTACGAAGGCGGAGACGTCGCCGGCCTGGGTCTCGATCACCGGCAGGGCAGTCAGCGAACCGGTCCGGCCCTTGACCTCGCCCTTCGTGAACTGCTCAACGTAGTCGGCGTTGACCCGCGCCGCGCGCTCGAGGAGCCGCGAGTGCAGGTAGAAGACGTCACCGGGGTAGGCTTCGCGGCCCGGCGGGCGGCGCAGCAGCAGGGAGATCTGGCGGTAGGCCCAGGCCTGCTTGGTGAGGTCATCGTAGATGATGAGGGCGTCTTCACCGCGGTCGCGGTAATACTCGCCCATGGTGCAACCGGCGAAGGGTGCGAGGTACTGCATGGCGGCCGGGTCCGACGCGGTCGCGGCGACCACGATCGTATGCTCCATGGCGCCGTGCTCTTCGAGCTTGCGCACCACGGCGGCGACCGAGGACGCCTTCTGGCCGACGGCCACGTAGATACACTTAATGCCGGTGCCTTTCTGGTTGATGATCGCGTCGACCGCGATGGCGGTCTTGCCGATCTGGCGGTCGCCGATGATCAGCTCGCGCTGGCCGCGGCCGATCGGCACCATGGCGTCGATGGCCTTGAGGCCGATCTGCACCGGCTGGTCGACGGACTGGCGGGCGATAACGCCCGGCGCGACCTTCTCCAGGGCGTCGGTCATCTTCGCGTCGATCGGGCCCTTGCCGTCGATGGGGGTGCCGAGGGCGTCGACTACACGACCCTGCAGTTCCGGACCGACCGGCACTTCCAGGATCCGGCCCGTGCAGCGGCAGGACTGGCCTTCCGCGAGACCCTTGTAGTCGCCCAGGATCACGGCGCCGACCGAGTCGCGCTCGAGGTTCAGGGCCATGCCGTAGATGCCGCCGTCGAACTCGATCATCTCACCGTACATCACGTCCTCGAGGCCGTGGATGCGGATGATGCCGTCGGTGACGGAGACGACCGTGCCCTCGTTGCGCGCTTCACTGCCGACATCGAGCTGGTCGATGCGCTGGCGAATGATGTCGCTGATTTCCGATGGGTTCAGTTGCTGCATGCTCTGTTCCTCAAATTCAATGTGTCAGTGCTTCGGCCAGCTTGTTCAGCCGGCCGCGCACGGAGCCGTCGATGACCGTGTCGCCAGCCCGGATCAATAGTCCGCCCAGGAGCGCCGGGTCGGTCTCGCTGCTGACCACGACCTCGCGATCCAGGCGCTTGCCCAGCGCGGCGGCAATGCGGTCGCGCACGTCTTCGGGCAGGTCGAAAGCGGAGAGGACCTGCACCTCGACGACCCGCTCCCGTTCGGCCTTCAGCTCTGCAAACTGGCGGCAGACCTGGGGCAGGAGGGGCAGGCGGCGGTTGGCTGCCAGGACCCGGAGATAGTTCTGTACCGGTGCGCTCGCGTTGTCGCCGAGAAGCCCGAGGAACCGGTCGGACTGCTCGGCGGCGGTGAGCGCCGGGTCGTTGAGAAGCGCCACGACCCGGGGCTCGGCGGCAACGGCGGCAGCGAGCTGCAGCTGCGTGAGCCACTTCTCCAGGTCGCCCTTGTCGCTCGCGTACTCGAACGCCGCTTTCGCGTAGGGGCGGGCCAGCGTGCTTAGTTCAGCCATCGCGACCTCTCGTTACAGCTCTGCTGCCAGCTTGTCGACCAGGTCGGCGTGCGCCTGCTGGTCGATGGAAGCACCGAGAATCTTCTCGGCGCCGGCGACGGACAGGACGGCGACCTGGCTGCGCAGCTGCTCGCGCGCACGGTTGGCCTCCTGCTCGATCTCGGCCTGGGCGGCGGCCTTGACGCGCTCGGCCTCGAGGCGGGCCGTGTCCTTGGCCTCCTCGACGATCTGGTTGGCGCGCTTGTTGGCCGCGTCGACGATGGAGGAGGCCTCTTCCTTGGCTTCCTTCAGGCGCTCGACGGCCTTTTCCTTGGCCAGCTCCAGGTCCTGCTCCGCCTGCTCGGCAGCCGCCAGGCCCTCGGCGATCTTCTGTTCGCGCTCCTGCATGGCGGCCAGGATCGGCGGCCAGACGTACTTCATGCAGAACACGACAAAAGCGACGAACGCCAGCATTTGCCCGATCAGCGTAAGGTTAATGTTCACAACCTTCTCCTCACGTGTTGGGGGTACCGCGAGCGGCACCCCGTGCTACGGGTGTCCCGGTTCAGCCGGCGACCACGAAGATCAGGTACATGGCGATACCGACGCCGATAATCGGGATGGCGTCCACCAGGCCGGCGCCGAGGAAGAAGGTGGTCTGCAGCTTCGGAGCGAGCTCCGGCTGGCGTGCAGAGCCTTCGATCAGCTTACCGCCGAGAAGACCGACGCCGATGGCGGCGCCCAGGCCACCGAGGCCCATCATGATTGCAGCGGCAACGTAAATCAGTTCCATGGTTTTCTCCTAGAGTTGATTGCCTGACAGTAGGGGGTTGCTTAGTGATCCTCGTGGGCCATGCTGAGATAAACGATCGTCAGCACCATGAAGATGAAGGCCTGCAGCGTGATGATCAGGATGTGGAAAATCGCCCAGCCGACCTGCATGAGACCGGCGGGTACCAGCCAGGCGATACCGGCGCTGAACAGCGCGGCAATGAGGATGAAGATCATCTCGCCCGCGTACATGTTGCCGAACAGCCGCAGGCCCAGCGAGAAGGGCTTGGCGAGCAGTCCGACCACTTCCATGAACAGGTTCACGGGGATGAAAACGGGGTGGTTGAAGGGATTCAGCGTCAGCTCCTTGACGAAGCCGAAGCCCTTCACGGTAATCGAGTAGTAGAGCATCAGGATGAACACGCCGACGGCCATGCCCATGGTGATGTTCGGATCCGTGGACGGCACGATCTTCTGGTATTCCACGCCGAGCAGCGCGAGCGTGTGCGGGATGAGGTCCACGGGGATGAGGTCCATGAGGTTCATCAGGAAGACCCAGACAAAGACCGTCAGGGCCAGCGGCGCGACCAGCGGGTTGCGGCCGTGGAAGCTGTCGCGCACGGTGTTGTCGACGAAGCCGACGATCATCTCCACGGCATTCAGGGCGCCGGAGGGGGTGTCGGCGCTGGCCTTCTTCGCCATGCGGCGGAAGAACCAGCAGAAAAAGATACCGAGGCCGATGGACCAGATCATGGAGTCGACGTGGATCGCGGTGAAACCCATCGCGGCGGCTTCGTCGCCACCGTGAGCCATGACCCAGGCGCCGCCTTCACCCACCGTGCTGCCGTCGTGGCGATGGTAGCCCGCCGGCAGCTTGCCATAGGTGAGATTCGTCAGGTGGTGGACGATGTATCCGGAAACCGTCTGCGTATCGCCTGCCATGCAACTCGCTCTCTGCTCGTCGTTCGCCGCGGGGTCTCTGTTACCGGCCTGCCTGCCCGCGGCGCAGGAGCCAGACGCCGCCCGCGACCTGCACGAGCAGCATGGCGGCGAAGCCGCCGAACACGGCCAGCGGTACCACCGGCCGCAACAGCGCGAAAACCAGGGCAAAACCCACCGCGCTGAGGAGGAACTTGCCGGCTTCCGCAGCATACCCGGCGCGTGCCGCCTCGGCACCGCGCCGCCCTCCGCGCCCGAACAGCTGCAGGGCAAACCAGGCCTGCGGCAGGGCACTGCAGGCCGCGCCGGCGGCCAGGGACACCGTCGTCGTGGCATCCGCCAACGCCAGGGTCACGATAGACAGGAGACCGAGGACCGCCAGCTGGGCCAGCGTGATGCGGTAAACCGGTGGCGGCTTCAGCCTGGCCCCTGTCGGCGCGATCCCGCTCGCTCCCCCTTTGCCGTCAGCCACGCAAGTGGGTCCTCGTTTCGGGCGCGCGCATTATAGGGGGTATGCGAGGGCCCATCAACCGAGCAGGCGGGCCCGCGACGGCGCGTTCTCCGCCGCCGGAAGAGGAACCACAGCATCTGGGGGTCATCCGGCCCCAAGGGCGCATTATGTGCCTAGAAGACCCCTATATAAGGAAGAAAGATAATGCACATCGGCTTACTGGATGTGGCCGAGAATACCGTCGAGCTCCTCCAGGCTGCCGTAGGACAGCACCAGCTTGCCCTTGCCGCCCTTGCCGTGCTGAATCTGGACGCGGGTGCCGAGCCGCTCGGAGAGATCATCCTGGAGCCGGCGGATATTCGGATCCAGCGCCGGCTTTTCCGCCGGGCCGCGCTCCGCTTCCGCCAGCAGGCGCCGGACCAGGGCCTCGGCCTGGCGCACCGACAGGCCACGGGCGGAAACCTGCCGGGCCGCCTGGCACTGCGCCGGCCCGGCGAGGGACAGCAGGCAGCGCGCGTGTCCCATGTCGAGGTCGCCGTGCTCGAGCAGGGTCCGCACCTCGGGCTCCAGGCTCATCAGGCGCAGGAGGTTGGCCACGGTCGAGCGCGATTTTCCCACCGCTTCGGCCACTTCCTGCTGGGTGAGGTCGAACTCCTGCTGCAGCCGCTGCAGGGCCACCGCTTCCTCGATCGGGTTCAGGTCCTCGCGCTGGATGTTCTCGATGAGGGCCATGGCGATGGTCGCCTCGTCGGTGACGTCGCGCACCAGCGCCGGGATCTCGCCGAGGCCGGCGAGCTGGGCGGCGCGCCAGCGGCGCTCACCGGCAATGATCTCGTAGCGCTTGTCCGAAATCGGGCGGATCACGATGGGCTGCATGAGCCCCTGGGCCTTGATGCTGTCGGCGAGCTCCTGCAGGGACTCCGGCTCGATATCCCGACGCGGCTGGTACTTGCCGCGCTGGATCAGGTCGACCGGAATCGTCCGCAGCTCGCCGTCGCTTTGCGCCGCTGCGGGGGCCTGTTCGCGGCTCGAGGCCTGGGCGGACGACGAGAGCAGGGCGTCGAGGCCCCGGCCCATACGCGCTTTCTTGCCAGCCATCAGTCACCCCCTCCCGCCGCGGCGAGGCGTTCCTCGCGCCGGATCATCTCTCCCGCCAGGGCCAGGTAGGCCCGGGAACCGCGGGAGTACTTATCGTAATACATCGCCGGCATACCGTGGCTCGGCGCCTCGGCGAGGCGGACGTTGCGCGGCACCACAGTGCGGAACACGCGGTCACCGAAGTGTTCATGCAGCTGCGTGGACACCTCGTTGGTCAGGCTGTTGCGGGGATCGTACATGGTGCGCAGGATACCCTCGACCTCGAGCGACGGGTTCACGCTTTCCGCCACCCGGCGGATCGTGTCGAGGAGCGCGGACAGCCCCTCGAGCGCGAAGTACTCGCACTGCATGGCAACGATGACGCCGTCGGCGGCCACGAGGCCGTTCACGGTGAGCATATTCAGCGATGGGGGGCAGTCGACGAGGATGTAGTCGTAGTCGTCGCTGACCCGGGCGAGGCTCGCCCGCAGCCGGCGTTCGCGGCCGTCTACCTGCAGCAGTTCCACCTCCGCCGCGG